>NZ_JBVIIT010000013.1:0-244755 GCF_055569615.1 Streptomyces sp. NPDC031379
CGTCGGGAGGATGAGAGGCCGGGTGACACACCCCCCGGCTTTTTTCTCCTTCTCTTTTCCTCCCCTTCCCCTCCTTTTTTTTGTGGCTTCCCTCCCCCCCCCCCCCCCCCCCCCCCCGCGTCGTCGGTCGAATGTGGTCAGGCGTCGAGGCTGTCCTTCGCGGCGGCCTCGCCGCCGGTGCACTCCGCCTCGGCGGCCGCCTGCTTCTTGCCGGCCATCAGGCTGGTGATCGTGGTGACGACCAGGACGGCGCAGATCACGCCGAGCGAGACCGGGATGCTGATCTCGGGCACATGGACCCCTGACTCGTGCAGCGCGTGCAGCACCAGCTTGACGCCGATGAAGCCCAGGATGATCGACAGGCCGTAGGAGAGGTGGACCAGCCTCTTCAGCAGGCCGCCGATGAGGAAGTACAGCTGACGCAGACCCATCAGAGCGAAGGCGTTGGCGGTGAAGACGATGTACGGGTCCTGGGTGAGGCCGAAGATCGCGGGGATGGAGTCCAGGGCGAACAGGACGTCCGTGGTGCCGATGGCGAGCATCACGACCAGCATCGGGGTCATGACCCGCTTGCCGTTCTGCTGGATCCACAGCTTGGTGCCGTGGTACCGGTCGGCCACACCGAACTTGCGCTCCGCCGCCTTCAGCAGCTTGTTCTCCTCGTACTCCTCGTCGTCCTCCTCGGCGCGGGCTTCCTGGACGAGTTTCCAGGCGGTCCAGATCAGGAAGGCGCCGAACAGGTAGAACACCCAGGAGAAGCTGGCGAGGATCGCTGCACCCGCGGCGATGAAGACGGCCCGCAGGACCAGGGCTATGAGAACGCCGACGAGCAGCACGCGCTGCTGGTACTGGGTGGGTACCGCGAACTTCGCCATGATCAGGACGAAGACGAAGAGATTGTCGACGCTCAGCGACTTCTCGGTGATGAAACCGGCGAAGAACTCACCGGCGGGCTGTCCGCCACCGAAGACGAGGAGGCCGAGGCCGAACAGCCCGGCCAGGGTGATCCAGACGACGGTCCAGATTCCGGCTTCCTTGATCGACACCTCATGGGGCTTGCGACCGATGAAGAAATCGACGGTGATCAGGGCGGCGAGACCCAGGATGGTAAGGACCCACAGGGTCATGGAGACTTCCACTGCACCTCCGGCATTACGTAACGGCAAACATCAGCGTTGACACTGCCGGAGGTCTCTTCCACCCGCGCGGGGCCGACGCCCCGGGACCGGAACCGGTCCGTATTGACGGGTGCGCCGCACTCAGGGAGTACTCCCCTCCGTACGGAAAACAGTACCCCAATCACCAAGGAACGGTAAAGAGCTTAGTAAAGGAAGGACCAAGTCGCCTGGTCAGCGGTGCTTTACCTGTGCTTGGTCCGGGCTCTCGCCACCTCGGCGAGCACCTGCTGGACGATCCGGCTCCCGGCCGGCACGAGCGACGGCTCGTAGGTCCAGGCGTGGCCGACCCAGGGGTCGGCGAGGTGGTCGTCGGGTACGGGGGTGAGTCGCATCAGCGAACGCCACAGCGGGTCGAGCAGGGGGCCGTAGGCAGCGGCGTCCCGGCGGTCCGCGATCATCAGCAGGTGGACGCCGACCGCCGGGCCCTCGTCGGCGAGGTAGCGCAGCCGGGTCACCGCCCGCTCGTCGAATCCGTGCGGGAAGTCGTTGACGATCAGCAGCTGCTGCGCGGTGTCGACGTCGGCCGGCAGCGACGCCGCCGCGCCGGCCCGCATCGCCATCTGCACCAGGTCGACCCGCCGGGTGAGCCTCTCCAGCACCTCTGTCACCCCCGCCGCCCCGGTCGCGGACGGAGCGGCGAGCACCCCCGCTCCCGTCAGCGGCAGGAACGCCCTCGATCCGGCGCCGGCCGGATCGATGACGTGCACGGCGAACTCCTCCGCCGGATGCGCGGCGAGCAGCCGGGTCGCGAGGGCGACGGCCGCCGCCATGGCCAGGTCCCGCAGTCCGGCGGGGTCCGGGAAGGAGTCGTCGAGCGCCGGCGTCGGACCGCTGTCGATCCACAGGCCTCGCTCGAGCGGCAGCCTGACCAGCATCGGGATGCGCAGCGGCGCGCTTTCGGGAAGGTGGAGGTCGCCGAGCCGCACAGCCATCGGCGGTTCGGCCGGCACCCGGTAGCCGTGCCACACGGGGCTGTCCCAGCCGGCGTACGCGGGCGGGAGCGCGGGCTCGACCACCTCTGCCTCGGCGGTGAGCTGGGCGAGGTCGCGGTCGAGGGCGGCGCGCGCCTGGTCGACCAGTTGGGTCCGGCGGGCGTGCGCCGCCTCCCGCGCGGCGTCTCCCGAAGTACCGAGCCGGCCTCGGGGGTCGGCGAGGGCCTGGTCGACTTCCTTCTCCATACGGGAATCGGCGAAGTCGACGGCGCTGCGGTAGGCGGCCGTGGTCCGGGCCAGATCCTCGAACATGCCCCACACCTGGTTGTACAGCCGTTCCTCCATCGACCAGCCCACGGCGTCGCCGGCGACGGGCTGGGCGGGCAGCCCGGCGGCCACCGGGGCCGCGGAGGGCGGGGGTGGGGGCGGGGTGCTGTGGCGGCGGGGGTGCGTGTAGTCGACCGGACCACCGAGGTCCTGCTGTCGGGGTTCGGCGCCCGGGGCCGGGACCTGGTACGGGTTGCGGCCGTCGTGGGAGGGGGCTTGCGGATCGTACGAGGAGGCCGCATCGGCCGTCCCGGGCGCGGAGGGCGCCGGACCGGAGGCGTCGTGCTGCGCGGGAGTCTGGGGCGCGGGGGCGGAGACGTCGTGAGGCGCGGGCGCGGAGGACGGTGCCGGGATCGCGCGGGCCTGGCTCTGGCCCGCGGACTCCTGGACGGCGGCCGCGAGTCCCGCGGCCTCCCGCAGCCCCTGGTCGGCGAGGAGCGCGGGGAGACCGCCCGCATAGCCCTGGCCCATCGCGCGTACCTTCCAGGCACCCTGACGGCGGTAGAACTCCAGGGCGATCACGGCGGTCTCGGCATCCAGGCCGGTGAGGGTGTAGGAGGCCAGGTCGGTGCCGTCGGCGCCCTCGACCGCGGTATGCGGGGCGGGCACGGCACCGAACCGGAGCGGCCCCGTGGTCCCGGCGGGCAGGGCGAGGAACACGTCGAGGCGGTGCACGGCCTCGGGCAGGGCGGCGAGGTCTACGGCCAGGCGGTGCTCGGCCACGGCCTGCCGGGACACCTCGACGCCGGGCAGTGCGGGGGTGCCGGGGTGGGCCACCCACTGGGGGCCGGGCACCGTGCCGTTCTCGTCGCCGAGTGCGGCTCCGGCCAGGACCGGCACTCCGGCCGAGATCCGGATCGTCAGCCGGACCTGGGACAGCGGGTGATTCTGTCCCCTCACCAGCTCGGCCGTCATCGCCGTCGCCCCCCTGTGTCGTGTTGTCGTGCGCCCGCCCCCGTGGAGGCGGGCGCTCCGGTGTGCCGGTCCTACAGGTGCGGCAGGATGGCCGGCATCAGGTCCTGGAAGGTGCGGCCGTTGGCCGGGCTGCCCAGGGCGGTCATCGTCCAGCCGGAGCCCGCCCGGTGCACCTTGGCCATGATCTGGGCGGTGTACTCGCCGCCGCCGGCCAGCGTGTAGCGGGCGAGTTCCTGGCCGTTGGTCTCGTCCACGAGGCGGCAGAACGCGTTCTCCACTTCATGGAACGTCTGGCCCGTGAAGGAGTTCACGGTGAAGACGATCTGGTCGATGTGGACCGGAACGCGCTGCAGGTCCACCAGGATCGCCTCGTCGTCCCCGCCCTGGCCGACGCCGCCCACGAGGTTGTCGCCGGTGTGGCGCACGGAACCGTCGTCGCTCACCAGGTGGCGGAAGAAGACCACGTCGACCGGCTGCTTCTCGGCGAAGAGCACGGCCGAGGCGTCCAGGTCGATCTCGCGGGTGCGGGAGCCGAACAGGCCGCGCCGCTTCGCCGCCTGCCAGCCGAGTCCCATGCGGACCGCGGTCAGGGTTGCCCCGTCCTTCTTCTCCAGGCTGATGGCCTGACCCTTGGTCAAGTTCACGGACACGGCTGGTTCCCCTCTCGACGTCCCCTGTTGCCGCGCAATGCGGTTGCCCAGAACCCTACGCAGGGGCACCGATCGTGCCGAACCCCGGCCCACGCTTTGTGTCGGTGTTGCAACACTTGGCGTATATGCCGAGGTCCGGCACGGTGACGGCATCTCAGGCGAGGCCCGCCTCACGCATCTGGCGCAGTTCCTTCTTCATCTCCGATACCTCGTCACGCAGCCGGGCGGCGATCTCGAACTGCAGCTCCGCGGCGGCGGCGCGCATCCGCTCGGTCATCTCCTCGATCTGCTCGGCGAGTTCGGCCGCCGGACGGTCCGTGGGCACCGCGGCCCCCGCCTTGCCCTTCGCGGACCTGGTGGCCTTCGCGCCCTTGGCCGCCTTGTCACCGAGCGACGGTACGGGAGCCTTGGCGCCCTTGCCGTCCTTGAGGTTGCGGTAACCGGAGCCGAGCAGCTGTTCGGTGTCGACCTCTTCGCGGGCGATCTGCGCGACGATGTCGTTGATCTTCTTGCGCAGCGGCTGCGGGTCGATGCCGTTGGCCTTGTTGTACGCGACCTGCTTCTCCCGGCGGCGGTTGGTCTCGTCGATGGCCTTCTCCATCGCCGGGGTGATCTTGTCGGCGTACATGTGGACCTGGCCGGAGACGTTGCGCGCCGCACGGCCGATGGTCTGGATCAGCGAGGTCCCGGAGCGCAGGAAGCCCTCCTTGTCGGCGTCGAGGATGGCCACCAGGGACACCTCGGGCAGGTCGAGGCCCTCGCGCAGCAGGTTGATGCCGACCAGGACGTCGAACTCTCCGGAGCGCAGCTCGCGCAGCAGCTCGACGCGGCGCAGGGTGTCGACGTCGCTGTGCAGATAGCGCACCTGGATGCCGAGTTCCAGGAAGTAGTCGGTGAGGTCCTCGGCCATCTTCTTGGTGAGCGTGGTGACCAGGACGCGCTCGTCCTTCTCGGTGCGCTTGCGGATCTCGTGCACCAGGTCGTCGATCTGGCCCTCGGTGGGCTTGACCACGACCTCGGGGTCGACCAGGCCGGTCGGACGGATGATCTGCTCCACGACGCCGTCGCCGCGGGACAGTTCGTAGGCGCCCGGGGTCGCCGACAGGTAGACGGTCTGCCCGATGCGCTCCTGGAACTCCTCCCACTTCAGCGGGCGGTTGTCCAGGGCCGAGGGCAGCCGGAAGCCGTGGTCGACCAGGGTGCGCTTGCGGGAGGCGTCGCCCTCGTACATGGCGCCGATCTGCGGGACCGTGACGTGGGACTCGTCGATGACGAGCAGGAAATCGTCCGGGAAGTAGTCCAGCAGGGTGTTGGGCGCGGAGCCGGGTGAGCGGCCGTCGAAGTGCATCGAGTAGTTCTCCACGCCGGAGCAGGTGCCGATCTGGCGGAGCATCTCGATGTCGTACGTGGTGCGCATCCGCAGGCGCTGGGCCTCCAGGAGCTTGCCCTGCTTCTCCAGCTCGGCGAGGCGCTCCCCCAGCTCCTTCTCGATGTCGTTGACGGCCCGCTCCATGCGCTCCGGCCCTGCGACGTAGTGGGAGGCGGGGAAGACGTACAGCTGCTGGTCGTCGCTGATGATCTCGCCGGTGAGGGGGTGCAGCGTCGACAGCGCCTCGATCTCGTCGCCGAACATCTCGATGCGGACGGCCAGCTCCTCGTAGACCGGGAAGATCTCGATGGTGTCGCCGCGGACCCGGAAGGTGCCCCGGGTGAAGGCCATGTCGTTGCGCGTGTACTGGATGTCGACGAAGCGGCGCAGCAGCTCGTCGCGGTCCATCTCGTCGCCGACCCGGAGGGGGACCATCCGGTCGACGTACTCCTGCGGCGTGCCGAGGCCGTAGATGCAGGACACCGAGGCGACCACGATCACGTCACGGCGGGTGAGCAGCGAGTTCGTCGCCGAGTGGCGCAGGCGTTCGACTTCCTCGTTGATCGAGGAGTCCTTCTCGATGTACGTGTCCGACTGCGGGACGTAGGCCTCGGGCTGGTAGTAGTCGTAGTACGAGACGAAGTACTCGACCGCGTTGTTCGGCAGAAGCTCGCGGAACTCGTTGGCCAGCTGGGCGGCCAGCGTCTTGTTCGGCGCCATCACCAGGGTGGGGCGCTGGAGCTTCTCGATCATCCACGCCGTGGTGGCGGACTTGCCGGTGCCGGTCGCGCCCAGCAGGACGACGTCCTTCTCACCGGCCTCGATGCGCTTGGCCAGGTCGGTGATGGCCGCCGGCTGGTCGCCGCTGGGCTGGTAGGGGCTGACGACCTCGAAGGGCGCCACCGTGCGTTCGATGTGGGAAACGGGCCGCATGTCATCCACCGTACGACCCCGCACTGACAACGGGTCCGGATCAGCGGTTCTGCGGGGTGCGGGAGCTGTGGTGCTCGGGCCGGCGGACCGGTTCGCGGCCCCCGTGGAGGGCGGGACGGCGGCCGGGGTGGGCGGTGACGGCGTCGGCCGGGACACCGGGTTTCTCCTCGACGGAGGTGCGGGCCGACCGGCCCATGATCATCAGCGGATCGAAGATCACGACGACGCCCGCGAGGAGCAGGAAGGCGAGCGGGCCGATCAGCATCGGCGCGAGCACGGACGCCGTGGGGCCGCCCCCGGCGGTGTGCGGGGCGCCGTCGAGCCGGACGCTGAGGGCGGCCATGCCGGTGTAGTGCATGCCGCTGACCGCGAGTCCCATGACGAGGCTCGCGCCCACGCTCCACAGGAAGCCCCGGACGCGTCCGGCGGCCCACAGGGCGGCGGTGGCCGCCACGACCGCTATGACGACGGAGGAGGCGACGGTGAGCGTGTTGTACGTGAACCGCCCGTGGAAGTGCATGCCGGCCATGCCGAGGTAGTGCATCGAGGCGACGCCCAGGCCGGTGATCGTGCCGCCGGTGAACAGGGCGGTGCCGGTGGCGCCCCGGTAGCCGACTATGAAGATCCCGACGCCGACCATGACGATGGCGAGGGCGAGACTCGCGTAGGTGATCGGCTTGTCGTAGTGGATCGACGTCTCCTGGATGGTGAAGCCCATCATCGCGACGAAGTGCATCGTCCAGATGCCGGAGCCGATCGCGGCGGCGCCGAGGGCCAGCCAGGCGGGGCGCCGGGAGTGCGTGACCAGCAGGGAACGGGTGGTGCAGCGCAGCCCGAGGGCACCGCCGAGGCACGCCATCACGTAGGCCACCAGTGGGGTGACGGCCCCGTAGCTGAATCCGTCGACCGTGCCTTGCATCCGCGGCTGCCCTTCCGCCTTCTTGCCCTGGAATATCTGCGATGTGCCCCCGTCCCAGGACCGCGCCGGCGGTCAGGGTTGTCGCAGAGAGTATGACCCCCACCGGAATGGTCGAACGATTTTCCGGCAAAGAAACACGGCCTTGCCGCAGTTGTGCGGCCCGCGTGAGCGGACCCGGACGCCTCCGTTCCATGTGTGGTCATCGTGCGGTTGGGCGTTGTTGACCCTCTGCTGTCACTCTGGTGCTGTGCGTATCCGCCCGACGTGAGGAGTCTGCATGCACGCGCGCGTGCTTTTCGCCGCGGCCGCCGCTGTCCTGGGGGCGGCGACGACCCTGCTGAGCCCCGCATCCGGCGCCCGGGCCGGCGAGGTCGGCGAGGCAGGCGCCGCGGTCGGCACACCCACGGTGATCGCCCACCGGGGAGCCTCCGCCTACGCTCCCGAGAACACGCTCGCCTCGATCGACAGGGCGGCGCAGCTGGGCTTCACCTGGGTCGAGAACGATGTCCAGCGGACGAAGGACGGCGAGCTGGTCGTCATCCACGACGACAGCCTGCGGCGCACCACGAACGTCGAGGACCTCTTCCCCGACCGGGCACCGTGGAAAGTGAAGGACTTCACCGCCGCCGAGATCGCGCGGCTGGACGCGGGCAGCTGGTTCTCCCCCGCGTACGCGGGCACGCGCGTGCCGACACTGAAGGAGTACATGCGCCGGGTCGAAAGCAACCGCGAGAGCCTGCTTCTGGAGATCAAGAACCCGGACCTCTACCCGGGCATCGAGCGGCAGACCCTCGAGCTGCTCGGCGATGCGGGCTGGCTGGACAGCGGCCACCGCAGACGGCTCGTCGTGCAGAGCTTCAGCGCCGACAGCGTGCGGGCGGTCCACGAACTGAGGCCCTTGGTCGTCACCGGCTACCTCGGTACGCCCACCGTGGCGCAGCTGCACCGGTACGCCCGGTTCACCGATCTGATCAATCCCTCGCACGGGACCCTTTCGTGGGCGTACGTCTCGGTCGTGCATGCCTTCCACGGGCCGCACGGCAGGCCGCTCGGGGTGTTCGCGTGGACGGTGGACGACGCGGACACCAGCCGCGAGGTCGCCGGTTACGGCGTCGACGGGATCATCAGCAACAAGCCCGATGTGGTGCGGTCCGCGGTGGGCTCGGGCTGAGCCGGGCGGGGCGTTGTCAGTCGCGGGTCGTACCGTGGGCGCATGGACAGCCTCGGGCAGGATGAGCAGCGGGTCGTGTGGGCCGTCGTCGGGAGCGACATCGGCCCGCTGATGCTGGCGGCGACCCGCGACGGCTTGGTCAACGTCGTCTTCCACGCCACGGACGCGGTGCGCGACCGGGCCCTGGAGCGGCTGGCGGCCCGGCTGGGCGGCCGGCCCGTGGAGGATCCCGGCTCGCCGTTGCTGGCGGAGGCGGCAGGACAGCTGCGGGCGTACTTCGCGGGCGAGCGGCACGACTTCGACCTGCCGCTGGACTGGTCGCTGATCTCCGGGTTCAACCGGCAGGTGTTGCGGGAGCTGGCGTCCGGTGTGCCGTTCGGCACCGTGGTGGGGTACGGCGACCTGGCCGGGCGGGTCGGGCAGCCCGGCGGGGCACAGGCGGTCGGCGCGGCGATGGGTGCCAATCCGCTGCCGGTGGTCGTGCCGTGCCACCGGGTGGTGGAGAGCGACGGCGGCATCGGCGGGTTCGGGGGCGGGCTGGAGACCAAGCGGAAGCTGCTCGCGCTGGAGGGCGTGCTGCCCGAGCCCCTGTTCTGACCGGCCGGAGCCGGCTACTCGTCGTAGTGCCGGGCTTCGAAGACGTTGCCGTCGGGGTCCCGGAAGTAGAAGTTCCGTGTGGCCTTGCCGCGGGCGCCGTACGCGTCGTGCCCGATGTCGCTCAGGGGGACGCCGTGTTCCCGCAGGCGGCTGTGCAGGGCGTCGAAGGCGTCGGCCGGCAGGGACAGACAGACATGGTTGACGGGGTGGCCCGCGCTGTCGGCCGAGTCCGGCAGCATCCTCATGCGGTCCGCGGCGCTGTGCGGAGCGAGGTCGAGGATCGTCTCCTCGTTGACGCGTACGGAGGGGAACGTCACCTTCCCCTCGGCGAACTCGACGACTCTCAGGGGCTCCAGGCCGACGGCCTCCTCGTAGAAGCCGGCGGCGGCGACCGGATCGGCCACCCACAGGACCACATGGTCGAGGCGCGCGCTCTTGCTCGTCATGCCACCAGGCTGGTGGCGTCCTCCACAGGCCGCAAGCGTTTAGCGGGGGCCGGTGCCCGCCAGAGATGAGGAAGGACCGACGGACAGGAGGCGGACGCGTGGTTCTGGTGGTGTCGGAAGAAGTCCGGGAGGCGATCGGCGGGCGGCGCCCGGTGGTGGCCCTGGAGTCCACGATCATCGCGCACGGCCTGCCGCGTCCGCGCAATCTGCAGGTGGCGCTGGAGCTGGAGGACGCGGTGCGGCGGGAGGGTGCCGTCCCGGCGACCGTCGCCGTGCTCGACGGACGTCCCCGGGTCGGCCTGGACAAGGAGCAGCTGGAGCGGGTCGCGAACGAGGAGGGCATCCGCAAGCTGGGCCACCGTGACCTGCCCCTCGCCGTGGCGGCGGGGGCGAGCGGGGCGACCACGGTGTCGGCGACGGCACAGCTGGCCGCGCTGGCGGGCGTCCGCGTGTTCGCGACGGGTGGTCTGGGCGGTGTGCACCGGGAGTGGACGGTGACGCAGGACGAGTCCGCCGACCTCGGACTGCTGGCGCGGACGCGGATCACGGTGGTGTGCGCGGGGGTGAAGTCGATCCTGGACGTGCCGGCGACGCTGCAGCGGCTGGAGACGCTGGGCGTGGCCGTCGCCGGGTTCGGCACGGACCGCTTCCCCGGCTTCTATCTGTCCGACTCGGGCCATCCGGTCGACTGGACGCTGAGCGGTCCGGAACAGGTCGCCGACGTCATGCGGGCTCAGGACGCGCTCGGCGCGCCGGAGTCGGCGCTGATCGTCGCCCATCCGGTACCGGAGGCGGAACAGCTCGATCCCGAACTGCACGCACGCGTGCTCGCCGACGCGCTCGCCGCCTGTGCGGAGCGGGGCATCACCGGACAGGCGGTGACCCCGTTCCTGCTGGACTACCTGGTCCGGCACACGGACGGCGCCTCCTTGAGCGCCAACCTGGCGGCCGTGCGCGGGAACGTACGGCTGGCGGCGCGGATCGCCGCGGCGTGGGCCAGGGGGTGACCGCGGGGCACCGGAACGGGGCGCTGCTGGTCGTCGGGGACGTGGTCACGGATGTGGTCGCCCGGCACGGGGGGCCGCTCGCGACCGGCACCGACACTGCCGCCGCGATCCGGACGCTGCCGGGCGGCGCGGGCGCCAACGTGGCCTGCTGGGCCGCCCATGCGGGCTGTGCGGACGTCCGGCTGCTGGGGCGGGTGGGCGCGGACGCGGCTGCCTGGCACGAACGGGAACTGGTGGCGGCCGGGGTGCGGCCCCGGCTGGTGGTCGACCCGGAGGCGGCGACCGGGACGGTGATCTGCCTCGTCGACACGGGTGCGGCGGCCGAGCGCACGTTCCTCACGGACAGCGGGGCGTCCTTGCGACTCGAGCCGGCCGACTGGTCGGACGCGTTGCTGGACGGGGTCGCCCGGCTGCATCTGTCGGGCTATCTGCTGTTCACGGAGTCGAGCCGGGCACTCGCCGGTGCGGCGCTCGCGGCGGCACGCGCGCGTGGTGTGCCGGTCAGCCTGGATCCGGCGTCGGCGGGCTTCCTGGTGGGGTTGGGAGTGGACCGTTTCCTGGCGTTCGCGGAGGGGCTGGACGTGCTGCTGCCCAGCCGGGACGAGGCGTGCCTGCTGACGGGGCTGCCGGATCCGGTGGACGCGGCGGCCAAGTTGAGCCGTCTCGTTCCGCTGGTGGTGGCCAAGGCGGGTGCGGACGGGGCGCTGGTGGCCCGTTCGGGCGCCGTGGACGCCCGGATTCCGGCCCCGTCGGCGACTCCTCGGGACACCACCGGTGCCGGTGACGCCTTCACCGGCGCGTTCCTCGCCGCTCTGGTCTCGGGCGCGACCCCGGAGGAGGCGGCGGCACGCGGGTGCGGGGCGGGAGCGGAGGCGGTGCGACGGGTGGGCGGAAGGCCGCCGCATCCGGGCAGGGGCGGCTAGAGCGGGCCGCCCGGGTGGGCGGACGACCGCCTCATCAGGGAGCGGAGGCTGGAGCGCGTCGCACGCCCGCGGACGCGGGCAGGCGGCGCGAACACCCGCGCGGTGACCGCCGGGCGGGCAGCCGACCGCCGTCTACGCCTTCCTGCCCCACGCGGAGATCATCGGAGCGGTGGCCAGGTCCATGCCGCCGGCCTCGACGTGGGTCAGGTGCCGGTCGATCTCCTCGTCGGTGGCCAGCCCGGCGGCGACGAGCCGGTCACGGATCTGACGGACCGTCGCGGCCTCCAGTGCGGTGCAGGCGGGCGAGGTCAGGGGGAAGTAGGCGTCGGCCTCCACCTCGTGCAGGCCGGCCTCGCGGAGGAGCCGCGGGAGTCTGCGGCCGTACGACAGGTCGGCGCCGCGTTCGGCGAGCAGGGTGGGGAAGCCCTGGCGAAGCCGGTTGGCGAGCCGCTGCTCGGGGCCGTGCTCGTCGGGACAGATCAGGGGTTGCAGAGCGGGGTCGGCGTCCTCGATCAGCAGCCGCCCGCCGGGCCGCAGCGCCTGGATCATGGAGCGCAACGCCCTTTCCCGGTCCGGGACGTGGACCAGGACGAGCCGGGCGTGGACCAGGTCGAAGCCTTCCCCCGGCGGTTGCCCGGTGCCCACGTCGTGGACGCGGACGTCCACCGGCGGGACGGCCACGGGGGCGAGCCGCGAGGTGTCGATGTCGGTGGCGACGACCTCGCCGGTCGGGCCCACCTTCGAGGCGAGCCAGGACACCACGGAGGTGCCGCCCGCCCCCACTTCCCAGCAGCGCCAGCCGGGGGCGATGCCGAACCCTTCGATGTGCCGGAAGGTCGTGGGATCGAAGAGGGCGGCGAAGGCGTCGAAGCGCCGGCCGGCTTCGCTCTGCCGGTTGTCCAGGAGGTACCCGTCGGATCGCGTCATGTCACGATCATCCCCGTCACCCGGCTTGTCCGGATCGGCCGCCTCCGCTCGCGGCGGGAGCCGAGGCGTGCGCCGGCCGGGCGCTGCGTCCACAGGCGGGAACCAAGCGGAACGTCTTGTTCCCACAGGTCTTTCCGCGTCATGCCCCCCGACTGGCAGACTTGCCGGGCAAGGCGCGCAAGCGTTGTGCGAGGAGATCCACGCGAGGAGATCCAGATGTCCATGGCAGGGAATCTGCGGAAGGTCACGGGGCTGGGCAGGGTCGGCGGCCTGCGCAAGGTGGCGCGGCTGGCCAGGCGGCGGCCGCGGGTGGACCTGAGCCACCCCGCCAGGTCACCGCTGGGCTCGTCGGTGGTGAACTGCGTGATGTATCAGGACGGCGTGCGCGTACCGGAGTGCGCGGATCTGGTGGACGCCGTGCGGCTGGTACGCAAGAGCGGTGAGGGGTTCGTCTGGCTCGGGCTGCACGAGCCGACGGATCGCGAGTTCGCGGGCATCGCCGAGCTGTTCGACCTGCATCCGCTGGCGGTGGAGGACGCGGTCGAGGCGCACCAGCGCCCGAAGCTGGAGCACTACGGGGACACGCTCTTCGCGGTGTTCAAGACCGTCTGCTACGTGGAGCACGAGGAGCTGACGGCGACCAGCGAGGTGGTCAACACCGGCGAGATCATGGTGTTCGTCGGTGAGGACTTCGTCATCACGGTGCGCCATGGCCGGCACGGCTCATTGGGGCCGCTGCGCGAGGAGTTGGAGGCGGATTCGCAGCAGCTCGCCAAGGGCCCGGCGGCGGTGCTGCACGCGATCGCCGACCATGTCGTCGACGAGTTCCTGAGCGTCACGGACGCGGTGCAGGCCGACATCGACCAGGTCGAGACTGAGGTGTTCTCGGAGATCGGCGCCCGGGTCGACCCGGGCCGCATCTACCAGATGAAGCGTGAACTGCTGGAACTCAAGCGGGCGGTGGTGCCGCTGGGCCGTCCGGTGGAGGACCTGGCCACCCGGCCCATTCGGGTCGTGGCCCCGGAGATACAGGCCTACTTCCGGGACGTGCTGGACCACCTGATACGGGCCAAGGAGCAGATCGCCGCGTTCGACGAGCTTCTCAACTCCATTCTGCAGGCGCACCTCGCGCAGGTGACCGTCGCGCAGAACGAGGACATGCGGAAGATCACGGCGTGGGCCGCGGTGATCGCCGTGCCGACGATGGTGTGCGGCGTGTACGGCATGAACTTCGACCACATGCCGGAGCTGCGCTGGCGGTTCGGCTATCCGCTGGTCATGGCCATGATGGCGGGGGCCTGCGTGGCGCTGTACCGGGGCTTCCGGCGCAACGGCTGGCTCTGACGAGGGGGGGTACCGGGGCTTCCGGCGCGACGGGCGGCTCTGACGAGCACGGGGTTGCCGCCGGTTGGCCGGTGCTCGCCACCTGCGCCGGCGGTCATGCCGAGAAGGACACGACCTTCTGCGGGACGATCCTGATGATCACCCGGACCTCGTCCTCCTTCTCGGCCGGCGGGTCGATGCCGAGGTACTTGTGCGACAGCTCGTACGGCAGCCGCTTGTTCTCGTCGGGCAGGATCTCGGCGACACCCCGGATCTCGGCCGAGTGGTAGGGGTTCGCCAGGTCGAAGACGGAGAGGCTGACGCGGGGGTCACGGCGGAGGTTGCGCACCTTCTGACGGTGGTCCACGGATGAGAAGAGCACGGTGTCGCCCTCGCGTTTGATCCAGACCACGGAGTTCTGTGGGGCGCCGTCGGGGCCGAGTGTGGCGACGCCGGCGAAGTTCTTGCCGTCCAGCAGAGCGCGGAGGGCGTCGTCGAAGGTGACGGAAGGGCGGGGCGAAGTCGTCATGACACCACTCTAGTTACATGCACGTGCATGTAAAGAGGTTTGCTGGATCTCCTGACCGGCTTTCCGGGTCAGCCGCCCCAGGCGGGATGGCGTGGGTCGTCGGCACGCACCAGGACATCCGCCGTCCCGGCGGGGTCCGTCTCGGACTCGTAGCGCTCGAAGGCGGCGAGCGTCCAGTGGTCGGCCTCGGGGGTCCGGCGGCGCAGCGCACCCGGAGAGAGGAGGACGTGCACGGTCAGGTCGAACGGGAACCAGTGACGCAACAGGAGGGGGCCATGGAGCAACAGGATCCCGCCGGGCGGGAGTGGGACGTATGGGCTGCGGGTGGCCCGGTCGGTGACCGGGTCCCACAGGTCGGGCAGGACCCGCCCGCTGCCTCCGGGGTCGAGCGGGCCGAAGACCTCGCGCCACAGGGCTCCGGTGTCGAACCATCCGCTGTAGTACGACTCCGCGTCCCGCCGCCCGTGTTCCAGGCGCAGGGAGGCAGGGCGCAGAAAACCCTCGGCGCCGACCACGAGCGAAGGCCGGCCACGCACGCGCAGCGCCTCGCCGACCCGCTCGGCCAGGTCTCCGGGGCGGGCGGCCGGCGCACCGTCGAGGCCGACGCGCGGCCAGGCGCCCCCGTCGGCCGGCTCCAGGCCGGTCAGCCGGTCGGCGAGCAGTTCGGCGAGCCGGTCCCAGGTGATCGCTTCGAGTCGCACAGGGCCCATGATGCCGGGTGCGCCGAGCGACCGGTGCCGCCGGCCGCCGCGAGAGGGGGCGGCGGCCGGAGACGGCGGCGGCGCGGCGAGGCCGCCGGCTCCCGGACGTGGTTGTCGTACGCCGGCATCGCGGTGACGGTGGTGGACGAGACAGAGACACCGGTGCGACGCCGCACGCGGGGGTCGGTGCTCACCTTCCGGCCGGACGAGGCGCCCCGGCGTCGGCCGGACAGGGGAGCCACGGGCCGGGACGGGGAAAGTACCGCGTATGGCACTTCCCTCAACTCCCCACTCCCCCAGTCGGCTTGTCGCCATCCAGCCTCTGAAGCACAAGCGGTGTGCCGGTTGCCGGCGCGGTCCGCTGTCGTTGCTCGTGCTGGAGGACGGGGCGCCGCGCTGCCTGGACTGCGCCGACCTCGGACACCTGGTGTTCCTGCCGCGTGGCGACACGGCGCTGACCCGCAGGTCGCGGGAGGAGAGCACGCTGTCGGTGGTGGTCGTCCGGTTCAACCGGCGCAAGAGCCGCTACGAACGGCAGGGCGTCCTCGTGGAGGAAGCGGCGCTGGCCCGGGCCGAGGAACGCTGCCTCGCTGACGCCGAGGCCCGGCGCCGGCGGCGAGCGCGGGACGCACGGCGCCGGGCGGTGGAGGACGAGCGGTTCGCGGCCGCCTTCGCCGCGGAGATCCTCCGGCTGCTTCCCGGCTGCCCGGCCGAGCGGGCCCGGTCCATCGCCGCGCACGCGTCCGTGCGGGGCAGCGGGCGGGTCGGGCGCAGCCCGGCCGGCCGGGCGCTGTCCGAAGGTGCGGTGATCTCGGCGGTCGTGGCGGCCGTACGGCATGTGGACACGCCGTACGACCAGCTGCTGATGAGCGGGGTGTCGCGGTACGAGGCACGGCGCCGTATCGCCCCGGCCGTGGAGAGCGTGCTGCGGGCGTGGCAGGGGGCCAGGGAGGACGTGGGCTGACGGGGGGAGGCGCGGAGGGGGAGGGGAAGGGGCGGGGAGGAGGTGGGGCGGGGCGGGGGCGGGGGGAGAAGAAGGACAGGGAGGACGCCGGGGAAACGCTCCCCCTGGACGCTCGCGTATGTCGCCGCGTCCCTCGGCCATGGTCGGTCGCCCGTACCGGGCGTTGACTGGAGGCGAGGTCGAGGCCGGGCCCCGGCCCGGGAGGAACGAGAAGAGGGCGTGGAGATGATCGACGGGCCGTTCTTCGTACTGGTCGTGCTGGGAACCCTGGGGACCGGACTGGTGGCCGGGGTGTTCTGCGGGTTCTCGACCTTCGTGATGCGGGGTCTGGCCGCGTTGCCGCCCGCGCAGGGCGTCGCGGCGATGAACGCGATCAACGTGGCCGCGGTGCGGCCCGCTTTCATGGCGGTGTTCACCGGTTCGGCGGTGCTGAGCGCACTGATCGCGGTGGTGGCGTTCGTGGTGTGGCCGGCCGACGGGAAGGTGGAGCTGCTGCTGGGCAGCGCGCTGTACCTGTTCGGCTCGTTCGGGCTGACACTGGTCGCCAATGTGCCCCGCAACGACAGGCTGGCCCGGCTGACCGCGGGTGCCCCGGAGGCAGCCGTGTACTGGCCGGAGTATGTGCGCGAGTGGACGTTCTGGAACCACGTCCGCACCGTCGCCTCCGCGGCGGCCGCCCTCGTCTACGTGCTGGCGCTTACGTGATCCTCACGTCGGCGCCTACCTGATCCCTTCTCGGCCAAGGCCCTCCGGTGCCACCGGTGCCGCCGGTGCCCCCGGCGCCCGCCCCCGGTGCCCCCGGCGCCGCTGCCCCGTCCCTGCCCCGCCCCTCCCCTCCCCCGGAACCCGACCCGGCAGCAAGCGCTGTCCGCCACTCTGCGCGGCTGTCGGCGTGGACGTATCGTGGCCGAAAGAGTGCCGCCGATGACGCACGGCCCGTCGTACACCCGGTGCCTCCGGTACCCGTACGCGAGGAAGACGACCATGGCCGATCCCAAGGGGTTCATGACCACGCCGCGCCAGGAGTGGCCGCGGCGGCCCGTCGAGGAGCGGGTCCGGGACTGGGACGAGGTGTATGTCCCGGGCGCGCTGCTGCCCATCATCAGCAAGCAGGCCGACCGCTGCATGGACTGCGGCGTCCCGTTCTGCCACGACGCCTGTCCGCTGGGCAATCTCATCCCCGAATGGAACGACCTGGTCTCGCGGGAGGACTGGCGGGCCGCGAGCGACCGGCTGCACGCCACCAACAACTTCCCCGAGTTCACCGGGAGGCTGTGCCCGGCGCCGTGCGAGGCGGGGTGCGTGCTGGCGATCAACCAGCCCGCCGTCACCATCAAGAACGTCGAGTGCGCGATCGCCGACCGGGCGTGGGAGGAGGGATTCACCTCCCCGCGGCCTCCCGAACGGCTGTCGGGCAAGACGGTCGCCGTCATCGGTTCCGGGCCCACCGGGCTGGCGGCGGCACAGCAGCTGACCCGGGCCGGGCACACGGTCGCCGTGTTCGAGAAGGACGACCGGATCGGCGGGCTCATGCGGTACGGCATCCCCGAGTTCAAGATGGAGAAGCGGCATCTGGAGCGGCGGATCGCGCAGATGCGGGCGGAGGGGACGAAGTTCCGTCCGTCGACGGCGGTCGGGCGGGATCTCGCGGCGGCGGAGGTGCGGGCGCGGTACGACGCGGTGGTGATCGCCACGGGAGCGACGGCGTGGCGGGAACTTCCGGTACCGGGTAGGGAGTTGGACGGGATACACCAGGCGATGGAGTATCTGCCGCTGGCCAATCGGGTGCGTGAGGGGGACTTGGAGGTCTCGCCGCTGTCCGCGGCCGGCAAGCACGTGGTGATCGTCGGCGGCGGGGACACCGGGGCGGACTGTCTGGGGACGGCGGTGCGCGAGGAGGCCGCGTCCGTGAGCCAGCTGGACATCTACGCACAGCCGGACGCCGAGCGCGACGAGGACACCGAGCCGTGGCCGACGTACCCGAAGATCTACCGCTTGTCGGCCGCGCACGAGGAGGCGCGGGACCTGCGTACGGCGCCGGCGGCGGACGCGGACGCGCGGCTGTTCGCGGCGTCCACGCTCCACTTCACCGGGGACGACGCCGGACACGTACGGTCGCTGGGCCTCGTGGAGGTCGACGCGCGGCGGCAGCCGGTGCCGGGTACCGAGCGGATGCTTCCCGCCGACCTCGTGCTCCTCGCGCTCGGATTCTCCGGGCCCGACCCGGAGGACGGGCTGATCGAGCAGTTGGGGCTGGCGCTCCAGCCGCGCGGCACGATCGCCCGGGACGACGGCTTCGCGACCAACGTTCCCGGTGTGTTCGCCGCCGGGGACGCGGCGCGCGGGCAGTCGCTCATCGTGTGGGCGATCGCGGAGGGTCGGGCGGTGGCCGCGGCCGTCGACCGTTATCTCACGGGAGGTTCACGGCTGCCGGCGCCGGTCTCTCCGAGGGATCGGCCGATGAGGGTGTGAGAGCGGCGCCGGTGGTGGCCGCGGTTGTCATGGTCGAACGCCGTCGTGATCGATGGCGGTCGTGATCGATGGCCGCCGTGATCAATCGCCGCTGCGGCGGGGCCACCACCTCTAGAGGTCGAGGCGGCGGCGCCACCACCTCTGGAGGTCGAGGCGGCGGGGCCACCGCGTCCGGGGGCGCGAAGTCAGCCGCGCCTCTCGTCCGTCCCCGCCACCTTGGCCGTCGCCAGGGCCACCCGGTTCCAGGTGTTGATGGTGAGGATCAGAGAGAGGACGTGGGCCAGTTCCTCCTCCTCGAAGTGGGCGGCGGCCTCGGCGTAGACGGCGTCGGGGACGCCCGCGTCGGCGACCAGGGTCACCGCCTCGGTGAGTGCGAGGGCCGCCTGCTCCTTCGGTGTGAAGAAGTGGCGGGCCTCCCGCCAGACGGCGACCATGTGGAGCCGGTCCTCGCTCTCACCGGCCTTGCGGGCGTCATTGGTGTGCATGTGCAGGCAGTAGGCGCAGTGGTTGAGGTGCGAGGCTCGGATCTGGATCAGCTCGACCAGCGCGGGGTCGAGGCCCGCACGGGCGGCGGCGTCGAAGCCGACGAGGGCACGGAAGACCTTCGGAGCGGCCTTCGCGAAGTCCAGGCGGGTGCGGGCTGCCTCGGCCCCGGCGACCCCGGAGGCGGTGTCAAAGGTCGGGTGGGCCGGGCGAGTTGCGGTGGTGTTCGTCGTCATGTCTTCAATCTAGGGTGCGGAAAGACCGGCTGTAGGGTGCATTTCCATGGCGGAATCGTGGGTCAATTCGGCGGAGCGGATCGGGGCCGATCTGCACCTGGAGCTGTCGGGGCCGGGCGGACGGCGGGCGGCGCTGATCCGGGCGCTGCGGGAGGCCGTGCGCAGCGGACGCCTCGCTCCGGGCACCCGGCTGCCGCCGTACCGGTCGCTCGCGGCCGACCTGGGCCTGGCTCGCAACACGGTGGCCGACGCGTACGCGGAACTGGTGGCGGAGGGCTGGCTGGCCGCTCGGCAGGGTTCGGGGACGCGGGTCGCGGTGGGGGTGCCTCACGCACCTCTCGGGCAGCGCGGGAGGGCCGAGCCGCAGCATCACGCCGTACGGACGCCGGTGAAGGTACCTCCCCGCGCGCGTGGGCCGCGGCACGATCTGCGGCAGGGTGCGCCGGATGCGTCGGCGTTCCCGCGTGCGGCCTGGTCGGCCTCGTACCGGCGGGCGCTGCAGGCGGCGCCGAGCGAGGCGTTCGGGCCGGGGGACCCGGCCGGGCGCCGGGAGTTGCGGGAGGCGCTGACGGAATACCTGGCACGCGCGCGTGGAGTGCGTACCGAGCCGGACCGGATCGTCGTCTGCTCGGGGTTCGCGCACGCGCTGCGGCTGCTGTTCGGCGAGGGTGCGGGCGGGGTGCTGCGCGGCCCGCTGGGTGTGGAGGCGTACGGGCTGGACTTCCACCGGGGGCTGCTCGCTAGGGCCGGTGTGCGGACGGTGCCGCTGCCGCTGGACGAGCACGGCGCGCGGGTGGAGGCGCTCGGCAAGGAGCGGGCCGTGCTGCTCACACCGGCGCACCAGTTCCCGACCGGTGGCCCGCTGCACCCGGAGCGCCGCGCCGCCGTGATCGACTGGGCCCGCGCTCGGGGTGCGGTGGTGCTGGAGGACGACTACGACGGCGAGTTCCGGTACGACCGCCGGCCCGTCGGCGCGCTCCAGGGCCTCGATCCGGAGCGGGTGATCCACATCGGCTCGGTCAGCAAGAGCCTGTCACCGGCGCTGCGGCTGGGCTGGATGGTCCTGCCGCAGCGGTATGTCGGTCCCGTGCTCGCGGCGAAGGGCGAGCGGGAGGCATGGGCGAGCGTGCCGGACCAGCTCGCACTCGCGGACTTCGTGGTCTCGGGGTCGTACGACCGTCATGTGCGGCGTATGCGGCAGTGCTACCGGCGGCGCCGTGACCGGCTCGTCACCGTGCTCGCCGCGCACGCGCCGCACGTCGAGGTGACGGGGATCGCGGCCGGTCTGCACGTGGTGCTGCGGCTGCCGCCCGGCACCGAGCGGTCCACGGTGAAGGCCGCCGTGTGGCAGGGCGTCGCCCTCGACGGCCTGGCCGCGTTCCGACATCCGCAGTCGCCCACGACGGCGGGTGAGGGTCTGGTGGTGGGATACGCGGCCGCCGCCGAGCACGCCTATGAGGCGGCGCTGGAGGCGCTGTGCGGGGTGCTGCCGCCGGAGTGACGGCGATGCGCCGGACGCGCCTACCGCTTGCGTGCCGGCGCTCCGTATCAGCGGCCGCCAGGTTCCTGTCGTGTCGTGTTTCTGTCGTGTCGTGTTCCTGTCGTGTCGTGCGGGGCCTCCGTGGGTGTCGGACACATCGGATGATCAAGTCACTGTCACAATTAGGGAGTTGAGCAAGATACAAAACCGCCGGATCGGCACCGCCGCACCTTCGGCAGGGTTCAGGACAGCAGGAAGTCGGCCTCCCCCGCCTTGGCGCCTTCTATGAACGCGGTCATCTCGTCCGTGGTGTAGATCAGCGCCGGTCCGTCCGGGTCGGTCGACTGGCGTACGGCGATCCGGCCGTCGGCCAGCTTCATCGCCTCCAGGCAGTTGCCGCCGTTGCCGCCGCTCCAGGGCTTGTGCCACCCCTCGCTGCCCAACTCCCGCGCGGGCATGCCGTTGTAGACGTGTCCGCGCGGCGTGATGCGATCCATTCACAGCTCCTTGCGGAGATCCCGGAGGATCTCCTTCGTGCGTTGTGCCGTAGCGGCCTGCGCCGCCATGCGGTCCATGACCTCCAGGTGGGTCGCCACCTCGGCGCGCGCGTCCAGGTAGACGGCGCCGGTCAGGTACTCGCTGTAGACCATGTCCGGCAGTTCTGACATGGCAAATCGGAACAGCACGAAGGGCCCGTACGTCCCCGGGTGCGGCCCGTTGGCGAACGGGGCGACCTGGAGCGTCACATGGGGCAGCTTCGTGGCCTCGAGCAACTTGTCGATCTGCGCGCGCATCACCTCCGGGCCGCCGACCGGGCGGCGCAGGGCGGTCTCGTCCATCACCGTCCAGAAACGGGGGGCGTCGGGACGGGTGAGCAGTTCCTGGCGTTGCATGCGCAGCGCCACATGGCGCTCGATCTCGTCCGGGCTCGTCTGTCCGACGGCACCGGACTTGAGCACCCCGCGCGCGTAGTCCTCGGTCTGCAGCAGGCCGGGGACGAAGTGCGGCTCGTAGGAGCGGATGAGGTGGGCCGCGCCCTCCAGGCTGACGTACATCGAGAACCAGCCCGGCAGGATGTCGTGGAACCGCTGCCACCAGCCGGGCCTGTTGGCCTCCTCGGCCAGCTGGACGAAGACCTCGGCCTCCTCGTCGGGTACGCCGTAGGCCTTCAGCAACAGTTGCAGGTAGGGGATTTTGAGGGCGACCTCGGCCATCTCCATGCGGCGGACGGTGGCGGGGGCGACGCGGAGGACGCGGGCGGCCTCCTCGCGCTTGAGTCCGGCGCGTTCCCGCAGGTCCAACAGGCGTCGGCCGAGGACGACCTGGCCCACGGTCGGCGCGGACCGCGGTTCGCTCACGCTCCACCTCCACCGAAAGCTCCACCGAAAGTTCCCTGACAGCCCTGCGGCGCCATTCGAAGACTCATTCGAAGATCGGGTCGGATCTCCGATGACCCCAATTGGCGCCGCGCGACGTGCTGTTGCGAGCAGTGTGCCACGGCCTCTGACCGAGTCACACAGCACTCTGCAATTTTCAGAGTGACACTTGCCAAGTGTTCACGGCGGGGAGATAGTGGCAAGCGTGATTCCGTCCGCGCCCTTAGGAACAGACGCCGCCGCAGACCGTTCCGGTCTCGGTGCCGCCACGGGAGCAACCCCTCCGGGGGTCGCTGCCCAGCGCCGGTTCCGCTTCGAGCTGGCCGCACATCCGGGTTCCGTCGCCCAGGCGAGACGCCTGGCGCATGCCCGGCTGACCGGCTGGGCGGTGTGCGCGGACACCTGCGACAGCGCGGCCCTGGTCATATCCGAGCTGGTCACCAACGCGATCGTGCACACCGCGAGCAGTCGCGTCGTGTGCGAGCTGCACGACCACGACGACACGGTGCGCATAGCCGTACGCGACGAGGGCTGTGCCCCCGGAGAACCCCACCCGTCCCCGCAGCGGCCCGATGAGGAGCACGGGAGGGGATTGCTTCTCGTCGACGCCCTGTGCCAGGCCTGGGGTGCGCAGGAACACGGCTCCGGGCTGCTGGTCTGGGCCGAGCTGGCCCATCAGGCCGACGCGGCCCACGGCAGCGGTGAGCCGCGCAACGACCTGGGCTGGGGTGCCCGCCCCAAGCCGGGCCGCCCGGACGATTCCGGCGGCGACGACCCGGCCGAGGCCCACCGCCGCTCTCCGGAGCAGCACCGGCACCGCCCCGCGGCCCGGCCCCTGCAGCACACCCCGGCCCAGCCCCAGCACCGGGCCCCGGGGCAGCGGCGTGCCGGGGAACGGCCGTGACCGGCACCGGCGGCTTCGACCGGTACGGCCGGACCGGTTCCGACCGGCACGGCGCCACCGGCTCCTTGCGGTACGAGGCGGCCGGTTCCGCGCCGGGACGGTCCGCCCGGCCCGAGGGGCCGATCGGGCTGGACACCCTGGTGCGTCTGCAGCGTCGCCGGCCGGCTCCGGACACGGCCCGCCGGCTGCCGATGCCGGACGGGATGACGGCCCCGCTCGGCTATGACGCCGTGGCCGTGCCCGACCGCCTCGGCCCCCTCGTCGTACCGCGGCTGCCCCGGCTGGGGTGTGTGTACGCCGACGGAACCCACTGGTGGTGGATCGTTCCGGCGGACTCGGACTACGCCCTGCGCTGGCCGTCCCCCGCCCAATACGCCTCCGGCGCCCTGGTCACCGGTACCGCCCGGCTCATCCACCGCCCCGAGGGCACGGTCCCGTACACCCCGCCGATCCCGCTGTATCTGTCCCTGTGCCGGGTGACGGGGACGAGCCCGGACTGGTCGAGGGCCGTATCGGCGTAAGGGCCGGGCGCCTGCCCCAGCCGTGCAGCGTCCCCGGCACGACCGCACCGCACGCCGCACTACACGCCGCACAACCGCACCGCACGCCGCACGACCGCACGACCGCACCGCACGCTCCCCGCGTCCGGCGCACTCCACCGGCCGTCCCGACCCCCTCACGACCCGCGCCCCCTCCGCGCCCCCCATGACGTCCTCTCGCGCCCTGCCCAGACACGGGGCGTGCCCGCGATAGTGGCCGTTCCGTCGCGATCCGGGAGGTCAGGGTGAGCAAGAGGCGGGCGGCGGCCGAGCCCACGGTGTCGGAGTCGGAGCGGCTGCTGTTCGGGGGGCCACTGCGGTACGACATGGGCTGGAACAAGCATGCGGACGCCTTTCTGCAGCTGAACTTCCGCGCGATGGTGGTCCGGCTGCCCGGCATGCTGGTGTCCAGCCTCCGGCTGGCCCGGCAGGCCGACCCGCGGGCCGCATGGATCGTGCTGGCCGCCGAAATGGGCCGGGGCGCCGCCCAGGCGGTGAGCCTGCTGGCCGTGAACAGCGCGCTCGGCAAGCTGCTCACCGGCCCGGACATCGCCCACCGGCTGCGCGCGGCCGCGCCCGCCCTGGTCGTCGTGGCCGCCGTGATGCTGGTGGGCGCCCTGCTGCGGGCCGCCTCCGTCTACGCCACCGGGCGGCTGGAGCCCAAGGTGGAACGGGTGGCGACCGAGCTGTATCTGGAGCGCGCGGCGAACGTGGAACTGGCCGCGATCGAGGACCATGCCTTCCACAAGCTGCTCGACACGGCGCAGTACGGCGCCCGGTCCGCCCGGCGCATGATCGGGTACGGCACCCAGGTGATCAGCGCCATGATCTCGCTGGTCGCGGCGGCGGGTGTGCTGACCGTGCTGCACCCGGCGCTGCTCCCACTGCTGGTCACCATGACCCTGCCCAGCGCCTGGAGCGCCCTGACCAACGCCCGGCGCCACTACGAGTCGTTCCACACCTGGGTGCAGCACGCCCGTGCCGGTCAGCTGCTCAGCAGTCTGCTCACCGAGCCGGGCGCCGCGCCGGAGATCCGGGTGCACGGGATGGGCCCGTTCCTGCTGCGGCACTTCCGGGCCATGTCGGAGACGGCGGAGGCGGAACAGGCCCGGCTGTCCCGGCTGGCCGCCCGGACCGGCCTGATCGCGGCGGCCTGGACGGGCCTCGCCACGCTCGCGACGTACGCCACGCTGGGCGCGCTGCTGCTGGCCGGCGCGATGGCCCTGTCCGTCGCCGGTACGGCGGTCCTCGCGATCCGTACGGGCGCGGCGAGCCTGGACACGCTGGTGCTGCAGATCAACCAGTTGCACGAGGAGGCCCTGTTCGTGGGCGATCTGGAACGGCTGTACGTCGAGGCGGCCGCCCGGGCCATCCCGGCGGGCGGGGAGGCCCTTCCGGAGAACCCGAAGGAGATCCGGTTCGAGAACGTCACGTTCAGCTATCCGGGTGACGCGCCCCGGCCCGCCCTGGACGACGTCACCCTCACGATTCCCCTGGGCCGGATCATCGCGCTCGTCGGCGAGAACGGCTCGGGCAAGACGACGCTGGTCAAGCTGCTCGCGGGCCTGTACACGCCGGACCAGGGCCGGATCCTGTGGGACGGGGTCGACGCCGGGCGGGCCGACCGTCGGCGGCTCGCCGAGCGCATCGCGATGGTGGCGCAGGACTTCAAGAGATGGCCGTTCACCGCCCGGGTGAACGTGGCGGTCGGCCGCTCCGCCGCGCCGATGACCGAGGAGCGGCTGGCGTCGTCGATCGCCGACGCGGGGGCCGAGGAGGTGGTCGCGGACCTGCCGCGCGGCCTGGACACACTGCTGGCCCGCAACTTCAGCGGTGGGCACGAGTTGTCCGGCGGCCAGTGGCAGCGGCTCGGCATCGCCCGGGCCGCGTACCGGCGCGGGCACATCCTGATCGTGGACGAGCCGACCGCTGCGCTGGACGCGCGGGCCGAGCTGGAGGTGTTCGAGAAGATCCGGGCGCTGGCCGGCAGCGGGCAGACGGTCGTCCTGATCACCCACCGGCTGGCCTCGGTCCGGCACGCCGACCTGGTGCATGTGCTGGAGCACGGGCGGCTGGTGGAGTCCGGCACCCCGGATGAGCTGCTGGCGAGGGGCGGTGTCTACGCCGAGCTGTACGCGCTCCAGGCGCGGCAGTTCACGGCGAAGATCCCGGCACCGAAACCGGCCTGAACGAGCCCGGCGGCACGGTCCTGCCGCGGCTCGTCGGCGTCGGCCGCCTCATTCGACGGCGTCGCCCCCGCGCACGATCACGAGGAACGTGTCCGTCGCGAGGTCCATGACGACCTCCGCGGGCAGGCCCTCCTGACGCCGCGCGTGCGCGAATTCCTCCGCGGGCCAGGATCCGCGTGGACCACCGGCGGGAAAGCGTTCGAGCACCGTTCGCCCGTTCACCATCTCGCACCTCCAGAAGCGTCGTACTTGTAGGAGTTAACGCTTCGGAGAAGGGAAAAGCCTCGCTCGGTGACGGTACTGAGACATTCTCGACACCCGTTCGGCGCGGACGGTGAGGATCCGTTCACGTCGTGACACGAACCGCACCCTCCGTGTCAGTATTCGTACTCGTCGTGAAGGCGGAGGTGGTCGCTGCCCGCGGGGGTGCGGCCGAGCGCGGTCAGGTCGAGGAGGCCGGCGACGGTGCCGAGTCCGTCCAGCCCGTCGTCGTACACCGAGTAGGTGTGGAAGATCCGGTCGCGGTCGCGCAGGAAGCAGCTCAGGCCCGGCCGTTCGACCAGTGCCCCGTCGGCCGCGACGGTGGCCTCGAAGTCGGGGTTGAAGTCGCCGTGCCCCGAGGAGTACCAGGGCACCGCCCAGCCCATCCGCGCCTTGAACGGCAGGATGCGGGTGAACGGCGCCCGGGACACGGCCGCGAACGAGGTGTTCCGGGCGCGCAGGTGGGAGAGATGGCCGACCTGGTCCAGGAAGGCCGCGCAGCAGGGGCAGCCGGCCTCCCACTCCGGCGCGAACATGAAGTGGTGGACGACGAGCTGGGCCCGCCCCTCGAAGAGGTCGAGGAGGGTGACCTTGCCGTCGCCGCCCTCGAAGACGTACTCCGGGTCGACCTCGACCATGGGCAGCCTGCGCCGCTCGGCGCCCAGCACCTCGCGCGCCCGTCTGACCGCCTCCTCCTTGCGCAGCAACTCCTCGCGAGCCGCGCGCCACTGCTCGCGCGAGACGATCTCCGGAAGCGACATGAGACCTCCTGTCCGACGGTCGGTCAGAGGTGGTGACCGTCCTCGGATACGGAACTCATCGCTGCGCACGGGAATTTTTTTCCGCCACTTTCCCGCGGAGTCTCCCGCCACTGTCCGGCTGCGCCTTTCCGGCACTCCCCGGCTGCGCCTCCCTGCACTTCCCGACTGCGCCTTTTCCGGTGCTTCCCGGCTGCGCCTCCCTACACTTCCCGGTCCTCTCGAGCGGACCGTCAGTACGTCACCGGCAGTGCCACCAGTCCCCGGGCGCGCAGCGACGTCCGCCACCGCAACTCGCCCGTTCCCAAGGCGATGTTCGGGAACCTCTCGAGCAGGGCCGCCAGGGCGATCTCCGTCTCGGCGCGAGCCAGTGGGGCGCCCAGGCAGTAATGGATGCCGTGGCCGAGCGCGAGTTGGCCGACGGCGTCCCGGGAGAGGTCGAGCCGGTCGGGGGCGGGGAAGCGGGCAGGGTCGCGGTTGGCGGCGGAGAGCGACACCCAGACCGTCTCGCCGGCCGGGATGGTCACCCCGGCGATCGTCACGTCCTCGACCGGGAACCGGCGCATGGCCAGCAGCATGGGCCCTTCGTAGCGGGCGAACTCCTCGACGGCGGCGGGGAGCCGTTCCGGGTCCTGGCGCAGGGCGGCGAGCTGGTCCGGGTGCCGGAGGAGGGCGAGCACGGCGTTGCCGATGAGCTGGACCGTGTTCTCGTACCCGGCGAAGAGGATGAGGAAGGACAGGGACATCAGCTCGTCCTCGCCGAGCCGGTCGCCCTCGTCGCGTACGGCGATGAGGGCGGAGAGCAGGTCGTCGGCGGGCGCCCGGCGCTTGGTCGCGAGCAGTCGGGCGAGGAAGTCCTGCATGGCGGCCATCGCCTCCTTGGTGGCATGGGGGCGGGCCGGGTCGGGGGCCGTGAGGCTGTCGGTCCACTCCCGGAAGTCCAGCCGGTCCCCCTGCGGGATGCCGAGCAGGTCGCAGATGACGGTGATCGGCAGCGGGGCCGCGTAGGAGGCGACGAGATCGGTGCTGCCGTGCGGGCCGAGGGCGTCGAGGAGCCGGTCGGCGGTACGCCGGATCGGCTCGCGGAGTTGCTCGACGCGGCGCGGGGTGAAGGCGCGGCCGACCAGGCGCCGGATGCGGGTGTGGTCGGGCGGGTCCATGTTGAGGAGGTTGGCGTCGAGCGCGGTCGGCAGGGAGAGACCCTTGTACGTGCCGGCCGTGCCGCGCCGTTTGTCCAGGGAGAGCCGTGGGTCGGCGAGGGCGGCCCGGACGTCGTCGTACCGCGTCACCAGCCAGGCCGGGGTGCCGTCGGGTCCGGTGACGCGGTGCACGGGTGCGGTGTCGCGCAGGCGCCGGTAGACGTCGTAGGGGTGGTCGAGAAGGCCGTCCGCGGGATCCATGGCAGGCAGCCTAGTCCGGCTCAGGTGTCGTACTCCTGGATGCGCCGCCCATGGCCCCGGTCGGTCAGCGCGGGCATCCGCCGCTCCAACTCCTGTACGACGGAGGGTACGTCGACGGTGAGGAGTTCCCGTTCCCGCATCAGTACGCGGCCGTCCACGATGGTGGTGCGGACGTCGGCGGACCGGGCGCTGTGCACGAGGGTGGCGGCGAGGTCGTGGACGGGCTGGGTGTGCGGGCCGCTGAGGTCGACCAGGATGATGTCGGCGCGGCGGCCGGGGGCGAGGCTGCCGACGCTCTCGCCGAGGCCGACGGCGCGGGCGCTCTGCAGCGTGGCGTGGTGCAGGGCCTGACGGGAGGTCAGCCAGCGTGGGTCGCGCTGCGTGGACTTCTGGATCAGGGAGGTCAGTGCCATCGACTCCCATACGTCGAGGGAGTTGTTGGATGCCGCGCCGTCCGTGGCGAGGCCGACGGGGACGCCGGCCTCGCGCAGGGACCGGATCGGAGTGGTGTCGGGCCAGGCGAACTTGAGGTAACCGCGCGGTGCGGTGGCCACGGCCGTGCGGCCGCCGGTGCGGGCCAGCAGCGGCAGGTCCCGTTCGGTGATGCCGGTGCCGTGGGCGATGAGCAGGTCGGTGTCGAGGAGCCCGGCGCGGTCCAGGACCTCGATGGGGGTGAGGCCGTGCCGGGCGAGGCTGGTGTCGGTCTGGTCGCGGTTCTCGGCGGCGTGGATGTGGACGGGCAGGCCGTGGTCGCGGGCGACTGCGGCGGTGGCGGCGAGGTCGGCGTCGGTGACGGTGTAGGGGGCGTGCGGGGCGAGCGCGGTGGTGATGCGGCCGTCGGCGGAGCCGCGGTGCCGGAGCGCGAACTCCAGCGACGTCTCCCGCCCTCGCGGGCCCTGCGAGGAGAAGTAGGCCTCGCCGAGGTGGGCGCGCAGCCCGCACTCGGCGACGACGGCGGCGACCGTGTCCATGTGGAAGTAGTGGTCGGCGAAGCAGGTCACTCCGCCCCTGATCATCTCGGCGCAGGCGAGCCGCGCCCCCGACTCCACGTCCTTCCCGCCGAGGTTGGACTCCACGGGCCAGACGACGTCGTTGAACCACTCCTCGGTCGGCAGGTCCTCGGCCAGGCCCCGCAGTGCCACCATCGGCGCGTGGGTGTGGCAGTTGATCAGCCCCGGCATCGCGACCTGCCCGCGTGCCTCGATCCGCTCCACGGCGGCCAGGCCCGCGACGGCGGCCGACGTGGTCACCGCCTCGATCACGCGGTCACGCACGACGATCGCCGCGTCCGCGCGGAATCCGATCCGCTCCTGCGCGTCGTGGACGAGGACCGTGCAGCCGGTGACGACGAGGTCGGCGGGAGAGGTGCTCAGGGTCCCAGCGGCAGTCATGCGCCCAACGTACGGTCCGGTCGTACCGCGGGGGAGCCGAATCGCGCGGGAGGCCTGCGGCCTGGAGGCGCCCGCGGACCCGACCGGGACGGCGGGCGCCCGACCCGCACGGGAACTCCGGATTCCTTGCTCCTGGCTCCTTCCCCTTGCTCCTTGCTCCGGGCTCCGGCCCCTTGCCCCGGGCTCCGGGCGTGTGGTCATGCCGCCGCGGGAAGCGGCACCCGCTCTCCTTGCAGCTCCAGCTTCCCCAGTGCCTCCTCCAGTCGTCGGACGTGCCGGGCGGTGAGCCGTCCGGTGTCGTCGAGGTGGACGGCGCAGGCCGTGGTCGTGTCCACCAGCCGTTCCAGGGCGTCCGCGACGGTGTCCGTGCCCTCGCTGTGCCGGGCGAGCGGGGGCAACTCGGCGGCGGCGAGCGCGATGGCGGTACGGGCCTCGGAGAGGGTGCGGTAGGCCTCCCGGCGCAGCGCCCACCGCTCGGCACGGTCACCGGACTCGCCGAGGACGTGCAGCAGATAGGCGTGCGCGGCGTCCCCGGCCGCGGCGAGCCGGGCCCGTACCCCGCCGCCGCGCTGCCCCGGCATCGGCAGATGCCCGACGACCAGCACGAGTGCGCAGGCCAGCAGCGTCTCGCCGATCCGGCTGACGGAGGCCTGCGGCTCCCCGCCGACCATGACCAGCGCGAGCACGAGGACCGTGACGGCGGCGGTCAGGGCGGCGAAGTGCCGGGTGGCGACGGGGACGAGCGCCCCGCACACCGCGACCAGTGCGATCAGCCCGGCCGGCCGGGGCAGCAGCGCGGCGAGGCCGGCGAAGACCAGGGCGCCCAGCACGGTTCCGGCCGCCCGGCACAGCACACGGGAGGCGAGCGGCCCGAGGTCGGGTTTGACCAGGAAGACGGCGGTGGCGGGCAGCCAGTACCAGTGCTGGTGCTGGCCGTACCAGCGGGTGTGGTGCAGGGCCTGGGCGATGGCCGCGCTGCCACCGAAGCAGAGGGCGACCCGCAGCCCGTACTCGCGTCCGCCGGTCCCGAACGCGGCCCGAACCACGTCCTGGACGCTGCGGCGCCGGGCGACCAGCCGCCGCTGGGTGCCCTCGGCCCGGTCGAAGGCCTCTGCGGCGCGCAGCAGGGCGTCGTCGAGGGCGCGGAGCGCGGGCGCGGAGCGGTGTGGGGCGGGCAGCGGGCCGGTGCCGGTGTTGCCGCGGACGGCGGCGGCGAGCCGCCGTGGCCCTTCCGCCGCCCGCGCCGCGACGGGCTTCCCCGTCCAGTACAGGGCGGTGGCGGCCTCGGCGAGGGGCAGCGCGGCCGCGTACTGGGCGTGCAGCCGGCGCTCGGCGGCGGAACTGGCGTACCGGCGCAGCCGGGGCCCGGCCAGCGCGTCCTGGGCATGGTCGAGGGCGGCGGTGAGCGCGGCCCGCCGGGCGGTGGCGTGCTCACCGCCCACGGCGTCGAGGAGCGTGGCGATCGCGTCGTACACATCGGCGACCGCCTCCCGCTCCCCGTCGAACCGGAAGTCCCCGGGGAGCGAACCGGGCGTGGGCAGGGCGAGCCGCAGCAGGATCAGCCAGCCGGCGCCGGCGAGGAAGGCGAGGGCGCGCTGCCAGCCGCTCTCGGCCGCCGGCATCCCGGCGCCGACGGCGGCGGCGACGAGCAGTTGCGTCCCGGCGGCGGAGGCGACCGGTCCGACGGCACTGAGGCCTCCGGCGACCAGCCCCAGCGCGGTGAGCACCAGGGTCAGCGGTACGGCGGTCATCCCCTGTCCGGCGCAGGTGCCCACGAGCAGCCCGAGGGCGCCGGCCAGCGCGGGCAGCCCGAGCCGTTTGACGCAGGCGCGCCGGCTGCCGGGCCGGTCGTTGATCCCGGCGAGCATCGCGGCGATGGCGGCGATCACCCCGGCGGGCGTCAGTCCGCCGAGCACACCGGCGAGCAGCAGGGGCCCTGCGGCGAGCGCACCCCGGGTCATCGCGCTCCAGGGAACGGGACCGCGCTGGGCACGGAGGGCGTGGGCGAGCCAGGGAGGTGCGGCGGGCCGGGACACGGGGCTCCTGTTCATTCGAGGGCGGGGTGGGCCTTCGGACGACGGTGGCCGGGCGGTGTTCCCACGGGGTGCCATGGGATCTCTTTCCACGGTAAGCCGCGTTCCCCGAGCAAACGGGACGATCACGTTTCGGGGAGGTGAAAGGTGCCGGGGAGGGGGGTTTCTTTATGAACGCAATGCCCGGACCTCGCGGGCTGCCCGCCGCGCGCACCGGTCGCACCCCGGAGTCCGGCGAGCGTCCGAACCCCGTTCCCTCAGGGGCCGGCGCTGTCGCAGATCGCCCGGGTCCGGGTGATCGCCTGTGTCAGGTCAGCGGCTGTCGCCCCGGCGGGCAATGCTGCGAGGACTGCGTCGACTGCCCGCAGCCCGGCCCGCTCCAGCAGTCGTTTCTCGTTCGTCACCCATTCTCCGCGCGCCGCGAGTACGGCGTGCGCGGTCTGGGCGGTGGCGGTGGCGATGGCGCCTACGGTCTCCGTGAGGCGACCGTGGGGAGCGTGGGCGGACTCGGCGTAGGCCAGGGTGGCGCGGGCGGTGTCGTGCCAGCGTTCGGCGGCGGTGACCCGCAGCGCGGCCGGGTAGCCCGCCGGTCGGGGCAGGGTGCCTGTGAGGACCTGGTTGAGGGCCAGCTCGGCGACGATCAGGTAGGTGGGGATGCCGGCCAGGTGGAACAGCAGCGGCTCCACCCGGAACCGTCCCTCCTCCGCCTCCGCCAGCTCGTGCTCCACGACGTCCAGGTCCCGGTAGTGCACGTCGACCCGGCGTCCGTCGATGGTCAGCCAGGCCCCGCCGTTGAAGACGCCGCCGCCCCAGCCGCCGACCTCGGACACCTCGCCCTGCCAGCCGAGGGCGCGCAGATCGCCGGGGTCGAAGGGGCCCCGGTAGTAGACGGCCAGGTCCCAGTCGCTGTCCGGGCGGTGGGTGCCCTGGGCCCGGGAACCGCCCAGGGCCACCGCCCGGACGGTCGGGAGGGCGGCCAGGCGGTCGGCGGTGGCGGAGAGGAAGACCGGGTCGGACGACTGGTGCATGCGCCCAGCCTGCCGCAGCCACACCCCGGTCCGCTCCTGAAATTCAGTCACGGCGGCAGCGCTCCGGCGCGGTCCGCTTCGTCCCGGCTGCCTGGGGGCGGCCCCGAAATTCGGATGCGTTCGCGGCCGAAGAGACAGATCATCGGGAGATCGTCCGCTGACCGTCGTAGGAGCAGCTCCCATGATCCGGCGAGTGACCGCGCCCGGGCTCTTCCCGCCCCCCACGTACTCCCACGCCTCCGTCGTCGAGGCGGGCACGAAGCTCGCGTTCCTCGCCGGGGCCGTGCCGCTCGACGAGAAGGGGGACATCGTCGGTCCCGGGGATCCGGTGCGGCAGGCCGAGCGGGTGATCGCCAATCTGCGGGAACAACTGCGGGCCGTCGGCAGCGACCTGGAGCACGTGCTGGTGACGGAGGTGTACGTCGTCAGCGCCGAGCCCTCGGTGCTGTCCGCGGTGTGGGAGGTCGTGGAGGCCTCGGGGCTGAGCAAGGGGCCCCACTCCTCCACGCTGCTCGGCGTCGCCTGCCTCGGGTACACCGGGCAGTTGGTGGAGATCACGGCGACGGCCGTGGTACCGGACCAGGGAGCACGGTGACGACGGAGGTCGTCCTCAGGCGCGCCCTGGCGGCCGACGCCCGTGCCGCCGCCGACGTCTGGCTGCGGTCGTTCGCCGCCGCGCTGCCCACCGTCGTCCGGCCGCGCACCGACGACGACGTACGGGACTACATCCGGGACGTCGTCGTACCGCTGCGGGAGACCTGGGTGGCGGAGGCGGCCGGGACCGGCGTCGTCGGCCTGATGGTCCTCGACGGGCAGTTGCTGTCCCAGTTGTATCTGGACCCCGAGTGGCGGGGGCGGGGCCTCGGGGACCGGTTCGTCGCGCTGGCCAAGGAGCGCAGCCCGGGCGGGCTGGCCCTGTGGACCTTCCAGGTCAACGCGCCCGCCCACCGCTTCTACGAGCGGCACGGCTTCACCGCCGTCGAGTTCACCGACGGCAGCGGCAACGAGGAGCGGGAGCCGGACGTGCGCTACGTCTGGCAGCCCTGAGGCATCGGCGACGCCGACCGTGGCGGGAGCCGGAGGTGCGCCGCGGTGGCCCCGGAGTCTGTCGTCAGGGGTGTCGACCGGCCCGGCTCGCGGCCCGCTCCGCGCTGCTCACGCCTCGCCGCGCCCCCACCTCCTCTCCTTGGGCAGCGGCTTGTCGTAGCCGCCCGCCCGGCTCGTCGTCAGGCCCATCGCCACGAGCGACTCCGCGAGTCTCACCGCCGCCGCCACGCCGTCGACCACCGGAAGGCCGAGCTTCTCCCCCACCACCCGCTGCAGGCCCGTCATCCCGGCGCAGCCCAGGACCAGGACCTCGGCGCCGGCGTCCCTGGCCCGCTCGGCCGCGGCCAGGAACGCCGCCTCCGTACGGGCGGGATCGTCGGCGAGGTCGAGGACACCGAGGCCGGTACCGGTGACGACGGCGCAGTTGCGGGCGACGCCGGCGGTCTCCAGGCTGTCCTCGATCTGGCTGCGGGAGCGGTCGAGGGTGGTGACGACGCCGTAGCGGCGGCCGAGGAGACAGGCGAGGTGGGCGGCCGCCTCGGTGATGTCCACGACCGGGACGTCGACCAGCTCGCGTACGCCTTCCCGGCCGTGCTCGCCGAAGCCGGCGAGCACGACGGCGTCGTACGCGGGGCCGTCGTACGTCCGCAGCGTGTCGAGGACGGCCGCCGCCGAGAGGTAGCTGTCGAGCCAGCCCTCGGCGGACGCGGGGCCCCAGGCGGGGGTCAGCCCGGCCACGGTGGTGCCCGGGCCCGCGGCGGCCCGGGCCCCTCGGACGATCTCCTCGGTCATCTCCTGCGTGGTGTTGCAGTTGGTGACGACGATCCGCACGTCCCTCAGACCTCCGCCACCGTCGGCTCCACCGTGCGCTCCCGCCGGCACAGCATCGCGTACACGGCGGCGGCGAGTGCCGTGCCGATGAACCAGGAGTACGGCGCCACGTCGCTGAAGCTCTTCACGAGCGCCAGCACGGCGGCGACCGCGGCGGAGGGCAGGAACGCCCACAGGGCACGGGGGTTGACGCCCTTGCGGTAGTGGTAGCGGGAGCCGGGCGTGGCGTCGAACAGCGCCTGCACGTCGACCCTGCCGCGCTTGACCCAGTAGTAGTCGACCATGATCACGCCGAACAAGGGGCCCAGGAAGGCGCCGAGGCCGCCGAGGAAGTAGTTGACGACGGTCGGGTTGGAGAAGAGGTTCCACGGGGTCACGACCAGCGCGGCGACCGTGCTGATCATGCCGCCGACCTTGAAGGTGATCTTCTGCGGCCAGACGTTGGCGAGGTCGTACGCCGGTGAGACGAAGTTGGCGACGATGTTGACGCCCATGGTGGCGACCGCGAAGGTGAACGCGGCCACGACGAGCACCCAGGTGTTGCCGACCTTGGCGACCAGCTCCGCCGGGTCGGTGATGGCCTGTCCGAACGCCTCGAGCGACCCGGCCGTGACGATCACCGAGACGACGACGAAAGCGGTCGAGTTGATGGGCAGGCCCCAGAAGTTGCCGCGCCGGACCGTCCTGTAGTCGGGGGCGAAGCGGGAGAAGTCGCAGAAGTTGAGCATGAGCGTGCCGTAGGTGGCGAGGATGAGGCCGATCGCGCCGAACCACTGGCGCCACTGCTCACCCACGGAGACGGGGTGCGGGGTGGAGGTGAGCGAGATGCTCCAGTGGGCCTTGGCCAGGACCCAGAGCGCCAGCGCGATCATCACCAGCCAGATCGCGGGACCGCAGAAGTCCTGGAACTTGCGTACCGATTCCATGCCCTGGCTGATGATCAGTGCCTGGATCAGCCAGAGGGAGACGAAGGAGATCCAGCCGAGCGCGTCCAGGCCGAGGAAGGAGTGCCTGGTCAGTGACTCGAGGTCCGGCCAGGCCGCGAGCAGCATGACGTTGACGGCTACGGAGGCCAGATAGGTCTGGATGCCGTACCACATGATGGCGATCACGGCCCGGATCAGCGCCGGGATGTTGGCGCCCCAGACACCGAAGCTGATGCGGCTGACAACGGGGAAGGGCACTCCGTGGCGCTGGCCGATCCGGCCCATCCGGTTCATGCCGACGAAGATCAGCACGAAGCCGACGAGCAGTGAGGTGAACACCTGCCAGACGTTCATGCCGAGAACCAGCAGGCCGGCGGCGAAGGTGTAGTTGCCGAGGTTGTGGACGTCGGACATCCACAGGGCGAACAGGTCGAAGACCTTCCAGTTCCGCTGCTCGGCGGGGGCGAGGTCTTCGTTGGTGAGGCGGGGGTCGGGGACGAACGCGGGAGCGCCGGTGGCTTCGGCACGGTCGGCGAGGGACACGGGGCCTCCTGAACAAGGGGACGAAGGGGCCATACCGCAGGAACTCGGACGGACTACGAGACGGTGGACCGACACCTAGGTGCACCGCGCCCGCAGTGAGCCGCGTTTGGTATACCAAACTGCGGTCATGGTCTCGCCGTCAAGCGTTCGGACCGATGTCGTTGCCATTACGGCCCCGTAAAAGACCCCTCGCTTCGGCGAAGATGGGCCCATGACGAAGATCGAACCCCTGGGCGCGGTGCGCGAACGGGTCCTGGCGAGTCTGCGGGAGGACATCATCGCCGGGCGCCTCGGGCCCGGCGACCGGCTGGTCGAGCGGGAGCTGGCCGAGCGGTTCGGCGTCTCGCGGGTGCCGGTACGGGAAGCGATCCGTGCGCTGGTCGCCGAGGGTTTCGTCCTGTTCGAGTCGGCCCGCCGCGCGGTCGTACGCCGGCTGACCCCGACCGACGTCAAAGAACTCTTCGAGCTGCGCGAGGCGTTGGAGGTGTACGCGGCGGGGCTGGCGGCCTCACGGGTGACGCCCGAGGCGCTCGCGGAGCTGCGCGACCTGCTCGACCAGGCGGCCCGGGCGACGCGGGAGGGCGACGCCGAGACGATCACGGACATCAACACACGCTTCCACGACCGCATCCTCGCCCTGGCCGGCAACAGCCTGCTGATCTCGGTCATGGAGCCGGTCGACGGCCGACTGCGCTGGCTCACCCGGCGGAACGAGGAGTGGCCCCAACTCCTCGCCGAACACCGCGAGTTCTACGAGGCGATCGCCTCCGGCGACCCGGACCGAGCCCGCGCCCACGCACTCGACCACGTCCGCGCCAACTACCGCTCGACGGTACGACACCTCTTCGGAACGGACCCGGCGGACACGGACTGAGGGGCGACCGCGACTGCCGGTCGACTCGGTCACTGAGTGAGGGACGGTTGCGGATGCCGCGGTGATGTCCGCCGCCTGGAGGCGACTGCGGTGCGGCACAGGGCTGCGGCAAACCGGCCGCGTGCGGGGGCGGGAACGGGTGCGGGTACGGGTGCGGGTGCGATCTATGGCAGTCCGGCCGTGTCCGCCGCCGTGCGCAGCACCTCGCGCAGCATCTCGGCGGTGAGCCGGCCGGTGAAGGTGTTGCGCTGGCTGACATGGAAGCAGCCGAAGAGGTCGAGGCCGTCCAGGGCGACCCGGGTGCCGTGGGCGAAGGCCGGACGGGGTCGGGGCACGGTCCAGCCCGCCTCGGCGAGCGCGGGCAGCGCGGCCTGCCAGCCGAAGGCACCGAGGACGACCGCGGTCTTCAGCGTGGGACGCAGCAGCTTCAGCTCCTGGACCAGCCAGGGGCGGCAGGTGTCACGTTCGCCGGGGGTCGGCTTGTTGGCGGGCGGGGCGCAGTGCACGGGCGCGGTGACGCGGACGCCGTACAGTTCCAGGCCGTCGTCGACGCTGACGGAGGTGGGTTGCGAGGCGAGCCCCACGTCGTACAGCGCCTGATAGAGCACGTCCCCGGAGCGGTCACCGGTGAACATCCGTCCGGTGCGGTTACCGCCGTGCGCGGCCGGGGCCAGCCCGATGATCACCAGCCGTGCGTCGGCCGGTCCGAAGCCGGGCACCGGCCGTCCCCAGTACGTCCAGTCGGCGAACGCGGCCCTCTTGGTCCGGGCCACCTCCTCACGCCAGTCGACCAGGCGAGGACAGGCCCGGCAGTCCGCGACGCGCCGGTCGAGCCGGGCGAGGGCGCTGCTGTCGTCCATACCGCCACCGTATGCCCCGGCGACGTGGGCCGATGCGTCCACGCGGGGCCGGACGTGAAGGCGCAGGATGCCGAGGCGCAGGACACGGAAGCGCAGGCCTGGGGCGCCGGGTCGCTGTGTGCGGCGCCGGGAAATTACATCCGGCTCTCGCTCCGTGGGGCGTTAAGGTCGGGGCATGGCTTCCGAGGATGCGGACGAGAACGTGAACCGTGGGACCGGCGGTCCGGGCGGAACGGACCCCGCCCGGAATGCCGAGGGCTCCGGCGCCAGCCCCTCCTCCGATCAGCCGCTCGATCCCAAGATCGCCGCCGCGGTGGCCGCCGCCGAGGCCGCGGGGCCGGCCGGCGGTGAGACGGTCCGGGTCGACAGCTGGATCTGGGCCGTACGCCTGATCAAGACGCGTTCCCTGGGCGCCGCCGCCTGCCGTGGCGGGCATGTACACGTGAACGGCGAGCGCGTGAAGCCCGCCTACTCACTGCGCGTCGGCGACGAGGTGCGCCTGCGGCAGGAGGGCCGGGAACGGATCGTGATCGTCAAGCGTCTGATCCGCAAGCGGGTCGGTGCGCCTGTGGCCGTCCAGTGCTACATCGACAACTCCCCTCCGCCCCCGCCCCGCGAGGCCGTCGCACCCGCCGGTCTCCGCGACCGAGGCGCCGGGCGCCCCACCAAGCGGGACCGCCGCGAGCTGGAACGCCTCCGCGGTCTCACCGGCCCGACCGGCCCGACCGGCGCTGGAGGATTCGGCGGCTTCGCCGGACTCGGCGGCCCAGGCGCGCCGGGCACACCGGGCGGACCGGGAAGCACCCGTGGGGCCGGCGGGCCGGGAAGCACCCGAGGCTCAGGTGGGCCGGGAAGCCCCCGTGGATCCGGGGGGCGAACCCGGGGACGGTGATCCCGGCCGGGGTCCGGCATGGTGAATCCGGGCCGGGGCCCGGCACAGTGATCCGAGCCAGGGTCCGGCATCGCGATCCGGCCCATAGTCCGGCACGGTGATCCGCTCCGGCGTCCGACGCACCCAGTCCGGCGGCCGGGCCCCCGCGCCGGGCCGACGGTGTCGGTGGTCGGCCGGGGTCACCGGCGCCGCATCAGGCTCAGCAGCTCCCTGTTGTACCCGCGCCGGGTCCAGGCGATCAGTGCGAGCGGCACAATGAGGATGAGCGGGGTCGCCGCGTTGTGGCCGTCGAACGCGGTGAGCTGGACGATGAACGCTCCCACCATGAGCGCGCCGAGTGCCGTCGCCGCGACGGACTGCAGGACAGGGATCAACAGTGCCACGCCGCCGGCGAGTTCGAGCGCACCGATGGCGTACATCGCCCCGCTGCCCCAGCCGATCCGGTCGAAGGCCTCCACCGCCGACGGGTGCGCGATGAGCTTGGGCAGGGCGCTCGCGATGCCGTAGAACAGGGCGAGCAGCACCTGCACGGAGCGCAGCGCGATCCGGGCCCATCGCGCCCGGCCGGTGGTCGTGCCGATGGAAGCCGCGGGCGTCGCCATGGACGCTGTGGACGCCGCGGACGTCATCGTCGGGGAGCTGACGGGAGCGGTGGTCTCGGACATGAGGGTCTCCTGGTGAAGCGGTCCTGATTGCTCTCACCGAGATAGACCGGCCGCGGTCCGCGAACTCATCGCCATCCGCCGGCACAGTGCAAACCCGCGGTCTCGCTGGCCGTCCCCCTGAGCCGTCCACGGCCTCCTCTCCCGTCACGGCCGGCGCGACGGTCACCTATGCCGTCGGTACCGCCCTCACCCACATCCCGTCCGGTGTCAGATAGGCGTCCACCTCCAGTCCCGCCTCCGCCAGCGCCGACTCGAACTGCTCCTTGGTCAGAGGCCGGGACAGGAACGTCTGCGTCCAGACCACATCCGGGAACACGTACTCGGCCCGGACCGAGTCCACCCCGTCTCCGACCGGCTCCGCCGACGCGATCCGCACGGTGAAGCCGCTCGGGTCGACCCGCTCCCTGGGAATGTTCGTGTGATAGTCCGCGCCCTCCCGCTGGAGGAGCACGCAGCCGCCCTTCGCGACGTGCTTGGCGCAGGTGCGCAGCATGCCCCTGCGGACCTCCTCGTCACCGTTGTGCACGAGGAACGACGCGAGCATCACCACGTCGAACGTCTCGTCCAGGTCCAGGTCCTCGATCGGGCTGCATATCGTGCGCGCCCCATGGATCCGAGCCAGCATGTCGGCGGACTCGTCCACCGCCGTGACCGTGAAGCCGCGCTCCAGCAGGGGACGGGTCACCCGGCCCACTCCGCTGCCCAGCTCCAGGATGTGCGCCCCGGCGGGTACCGCCGCGGCGATGATGTCCGGCTCGTCGCCCACCGGCAGGCGCTCGTACAGCTCGACCGCGCAACCGTCCGGGGTGATCGCACCGGGTCCCGTGCCCTCGTATCCCTCACGCATCTCGACCGTCATGCCCGAACAACGGCCCACCGCAGCAAGCCCGTTCCCGTTCGACCGCGGTTCACTCGTTCGAGCTATCGGGCCCGGAACGGGAACCATCCGTGCCCGATGTACCAGTGGCCCCCGGACCGCAGGTGGTCCCCCACGGCACGCTCCACGGACGTGCGGCGGGGCAGCTCGCTCACCGGCAGGTCCGGATCCCCGAAGACGAACTGGACCGGCTCGGTGTCAGCCGGTTCGGTGTCTTCGCGGGCGACGCGGAACCTGTCCTGGAAACGGACGATGTTGGAGTCCGGGGGCAGGTACGCCTTCAACTGCGGGTCGAGCAGCCAGGAATGGCACAGCGCGGCCTCCGGGTGTTCCTCGGGAAAGTGCAGGGCGAAGAACTCACGGGCCAGCGCCAGGGAGCGGTCACAGGCGGACGGCGTGAGCGGTCCGTGGAAGTCGGGGATGTGCAGGTTCAGGCAGGGTGTGTCCGGCGCCGACCGGAGTCCGGCGGCCGCGAGCGCCGGTGCCGTGCGCTGACCGATCCGGGTCCGCTCGAACTGCAGCCTCCCCAGCTGGTACAGCTCGCCACGGAAGTGACGGACCAGCCAGCGCCGCGCCTGGACGCCGGCCCTGCCGTGCCTCCTGCGGTGCGCCGCGATGTGGCGGCCGAGGTCGGCCAGGGTGCGCCGGGAGATGTCGGCCGGGATCCCGCGTTCCCGGTGGTGGGCGAGGGTGTGCGGGAGCGCGGCGAGGAAGACGTACACGGGGAAGGTGTCGGTGAGTTCGGCCGGTGCGGCGGTGAACAGGTCGCCCAGGTCGGGGGTGCGGCCCAGGTCCCCCGGGTTCCGTAACAGCTCCTCGACGCACGCCTCCAGGAGCCTCAGCGTGCCCGGGTCACCGGTCACCCTGCGCCGCAGTGCGACCAGTTCGTTGACGTCCTCGTGCGGCACGGCCAGGTCGAGGAGTAGTTCGGGCAGGTCGTCGGCGTCCGGCAGCATGGGTCCCCCTTCGACGAACAGCACACCTTCGACGACCACCACGGCATCGACGACGGCACGGCTTCGACGAACAGCATCGCGCCGAGCACCGCCGCCCGTCGCCGTCGCCGTCGCACGTCACGCATCACGTATCGCGTCGAGCGTTGATGCATGTCGTCCTCGAAGAGTACGTTGCAAGGAGGAGTGGTGATCCGATGCGTACGGGCAGTGAACCGGCGACCGCGCGCAGTGCACTGCGGGCGCGCTTCTGGCTGAGCGTGTGGGGACTGGTCTGGGCGATCTTCGGCACAGCGGCGTTCGCGTTCACCGGGCACCCCGGCTGGGCGGCTGCCTGCGGGGTGCTGTGGCTGGTGGTCACCGCCGACATGACCATGATCCTCAGGCACATGCGGCAGGGCCCGCACTATCAGCCGGGCCGTGACATACCGCCCTACCGGCCACCGGAAGGCGGACCGCCGTACGCGGGACCGCCCAGGCACCGGCATCCGTGACGACGAGGACGCCGATCGAGGCCGAGGACGCGTGACGACGCTCAGTCGTCGAAGTGGGCCGCCTTCAGGTACTGCGGGTTCGGGTCGAGCGCGGCCGCCAGCCGAAAGTGGCGCTTGGCCTGATCCGGGCGGCCCTGGCGCTCATAGGTACGGGCGAGCGCGAAGTGCGCGAACGCGTTGTCCGGCTCGCGCTCGAGCACGATGGTGAACTCCAGCTCGGCGGGGCGCAGCTGAGCCGCGGCGAAGAAGGCACGCGCGCGGAGCAGGCGGGCAGCGGTGTTCTCCGGGTGCGCGGCGATGACTCCGTCCAGCAGCTTCACCGCACCCCGCGGGTCCCGTGCATTGAGCAGGTGCTCGGCGGCACGGAAATCGATGACATGCGTCTCCGGAGTACGTCCGGCGGAACCGCTGGTCTCGGGCACGGCAACATTCCTTCCCTCACTACGGCACTTCAACGCCCGCACGAGCGCGCGCTATTCCGGGCCGCCGCCTCACGGACGTCTGCCGTCGGGCTCCTCTCCTCCCCCGCGCACCCGTCGCGCGAGGTCGTCCCACACCTCTGCGACGCGTTTCCTCAGGGCGTCCAGCGGTACGTCGTTGTCGATCACGAGGTCCGCGATCTCCCGGCGCTGCTCGCGCGTCGCCTGTGCGGCCATGCGCGCGCGTGCGTCGTCCTCGGTCATGCCGCGCAGCCGGACCAGCCGGTCGAGCTGGGTCTCGGGGCTCGCGTCCACGACGACCACGACGTCGTAGAGCGGCGCGAGGCCGTTCTCGGTGAGGAGCGGCACGTCGTGGATCACCACGGCGTCGTCGGCCGCGGCGGCCTCCAGCTCGCGGGAGCGGGCACCCACCAGGGGATGGACGATCGAGTTGAGGACGGCGAGCTGGTCGGGATCGGCGAAGACGATCGAGCCGAGCCGCGGCCGGTCCAGGCTGCCGTCGGCGGCGAGGACGTCCTCGCCGAAGGCCTCGACCACGGCCGCGAGGCCAGGCGTGCCGGGCGCGACGACCTCGCGCGCGATGCGGTCCGCGTCGATCAGCACGGCCCCGTGCTCCACGAGCAGCCGGGACACCTCGCTCTTGCCGGCACCGATGCCGCCGGTCAGCCCCACTTTCAGCATGAGCGGAAGCTTAGGCCCTCCCCCTGACAGGGCCACCCCCGGCACCGGCGACGACCGGCAGGCATCAAACAACCACCGGCAGGCACCACCAAGCGCAGGCAGGCATCAACAAGCCCCGGCAGGCACCACCCAGCGCAGGCAGGCACCGGACGGCACCCGCACCGGCGCCTGCACCAGCCTCTACCAGAGCGCGCCCCGCCCCCGCGCGGGGCGCGTTCCTAGGCTTCGCCCTCTCGCTCCGCCAGGAACCGCTCGAACTCCCGCCCGATCTCGTCGGCGGACGGGATCTCCACGGGCTCGGCGAGCATGTTGCCCCGGGTCTCGGCGCCCGCCGCGGCGTCGTACTGGTGCTCCAGGCCCTGGACGAGCGCGGTGAGTTCCTCGTCGCCCTCCTGGATCTGCCGGTCGATCTCCGTCTGCGTGCGGTGCGCGTCCGTGCGCAGGGAGTGCGCGATGCCGGGGAGGACCAGTCCGGTGGCGGCCGTGATGGCCTCCAGGACGGTCAGGGCGGCGTCGGGGTACGGAGAACGCGCGATGTAGTGCGGGACATGCGCGGCGACGCCCAGGACGTCGTGCCCGGCCTCCATGAGGCGGTACTCCACCAGCGACTCGGCGCTGCCCGGCACCTGGGCCTCCTCGAAGGGGCTGCGATGGCCGGGGACGAGGTCGGTGCGGTTGCCGTGCGGGGTCAGGCCCACGGGGCGGGTGTGCGGGACACCCATGGGGATGCCGTGGAAGTTCACGGACAGGCGGACCCCCAGCCGCTCCACGATCTGGCGTACGGCGGCCGCGAACCGCTCCCACTCCACGTCCGGTTCGGGGCCGGACAGCAGCAGGAAGGGCGCGCCCGTGGCGTCCTGGACGAGGCGGACCTCGATGGCCGGGACCTCGTAGTCCTCCCAGCGGTCCCGCTTGAAGGTCAGCAGGGGCCTGCGGGCCCGGTAGTCCACGAGCCGGTCGTGGTCGAAACGGGCCACGAGCTGGTGGGGCAGTGAGTCGAGCAGCCGGTCGACGATCTGGTCGCCGGTCTCACCCGCGTCGATGTATCCGTCGAAGTGGTAGAGCATGACAAGGCCGGCCGACTCCTGGGCGAGCGCCATGTCGACCACGGCGAGGCCCTTCGGCTCCCATGCGTACAAACCCTGCGGATCAAGCACTGTGACCGCTCCTCCTCGTGTTCGTCATGGACAACGCGCCCTGGGGCGGGGGCATTCCCGTGCCAGGGCGCTGATCAGGCATCTCGTGCAGCACATCTTGACGGCCCGTCAGCTGGTTCGTACCTTCACGAGGGCGATGTTCACATACTCGTCCATTATTCATGCATGAAACCGCATGAAACCACGTGAGATCGCACGAGACCGCATGAGACCACGTTCGTACGACAGGAGGGCACCCCCCATGCACACGCGCACGCTGCTCACCTCCCTGCTCGCCGCGACCACCGCCACCGGCGGTCTGCTCCTCTGCGCCGGCCCCGCTCCGGCGGCCTCGACCATCGAGGTCGGCTCCGTCGCACAGCTGAAGACCGCGCTCGCCGGTGCGAAGCCCGGCGACACGATCCGCCTGGCGGACGGCACGTACACCGGCAACTTCAAGGCGACCGCACCGGCCACCGCCACGGCCCGCATCACCCTCACCGGTTCCCCCAAAGCCGTACTCACCGCGAGCGGCGGCTACGGCCTCCACCTGAACGGCGCCTCCTACTGGACGGTCAGCGGGCTGACCGTGACCGGCGGGCAGAAGGGCATCATGATCGACACCGCCCGTGGTGTGGTCCTGGACGGGGTCACGGTGCACGGCCTGGACATGGAGGGCGTGCACTTCCGCAACTCCAGCACGGACGGCGTGATCAGGAACTCGACGATCTACGACACCGGGAACGACGGCAGGGGCATGGGCGAGGGCGTGTACGTGGGCACGGCCAACACGCTCTCCGACCGCAGCGACCGCATCCAGATCCTGCGCAACACCATCGGCCCGGACGTGGGCGGCGAGAACATCGACATCAAAGAGGGCACGACCGGCGCGCAGATCATCGAGAACACGTTCGACGGCAGCGGGCTGACGGGAGCCAACTACGACGACTCCTGGGTCGACGTGAAGGGCAATGACGTCCTCGTCCGGGACAACACCGGCAAGAACACCACGAACGACGGCTACCAGACCCACACCCAGCAGTCGGGCTGGGGCTGCGGCACGGTCTTCCAGGGCAACAAGTCGACTTTGACGAGCGCCACCGGTTCGACCCGGCTGGCGATCGACGTCACCAACTACGGCGACGGCTGCAGGACGACGGTCTACGGCAGCAACACGGTGACGGGCGGCAAGGGGCTGACGAACATCCCGGTGACTTCCTGATCGGGGACGCGCTGATCCCCTAGGGGCGCGGGGACCACTCGGCCGTCCCCAGCCGGCCGACGCCCGCAGGACTGCCCGCAGCCCAAGAAAACCCTGAGGGGCCGCACCTCGAAAGGTACGGCCCCTCAGCGACTATCGCTGTTGGCTAAGCCTCAGCGGCAGCGTTCAGCTCTGACCACCGGCCAGCTTCTCGCGCAGCGCGGCCAGCGCCTCGTCCGAGGCGAGCGCACCGGAGGTGTCCGCACCCTCGGAGGAGTACGAACCGCCACCCGACGCGGCCGGAGCAGCGGCCTCGCCACCCTCGGCGGCAGCGGCAGCGTCGGCCTCGCGGGACTTGATGACCTGCTGCTGGTGCTGCTCGAAGCGGGACTGCGCCTCGGCGTACTGGCGCTCCCACTCCTCGCGCTGCTTCTCGTAGCCCTCGAGCCAGTCGTTGGTCTCGGGGTCGAAGCCCTCGGGGTAGATGTAGTTGCCCTGGTCGTCGTAGGACGCGGCCATGCCGTACAGGGTCGGGTCGAACTCGACCGAGGCCGGGTCGGCACCGAAGGACTCGTTGGCCTGCTTCAGCGAGAGGCTGATGCGACGACGCTCGAGGTCGATGTCGATGACCTTGACGAAGATCTCGTCGTTGACCTGGACGACCTGCTCCGGGATCTCCACGTGGCGCTCGGCCAGCTCGGAGATGTGGACCAGACCCTCGATGCCCTCGTCCACGCGGACGAACGCACCGAACGGAACCAGCTTCGTGACCTTACCCGGGACGACCTGGCCGATCTGGTGGGTACGGGCGAACTGCTGCCACGGGTCTTCCTGGGTCGCCTTCAGCGACAGGGAGACGCGCTCGCGGTCCATGTCGACGTCGAGAACCTCGACGGTGACTTCCTGGCCGACCTCGACAACCTCGGACGGGTGGTCGATGTGCTTCCAGGACAGCTCGGAGACGTGGACCAGACCGTCGACGCCACCCAGGTCCACGAAGGCACCGAAGTTGACGATCGAGGAGACGACGCCGGAACGGACCTGACCCTTCTGGAGGGTCGTGAGGAACGTCTGGCGGACCTCGGACTGGGTCTGCTCGAGCCAGGCGCGGCGGGACAGGACCACGTTGTTGCGGTTCTTGTCCAGCTCGATGATCTTCGCCTCGAGCTCCTTGCCCACGTAGGGCTGGAGGTCGCGGACGCGACGCATCTCGACCAGGGAGGCCGGGAGGAAGCCGCGGAGGCCGATGTCGAGGATGAGACCACCCTTGACGACCTCGATGACGGTACCGGTGACGATGCCGTCCTCTTCCTTGATCTTCTCGATGGTGCCCCAGGCACGCTCGTACTGGGCGCGCTTCTTCGAGAGGATCAGGCGGCCTTCCTTGTCCTCCTTCTGGAGGACCAGGGCCTCGATCTCGTCACCGACGGCGACGACCTCGTTGGGGTCGACGTCGTGCTTGATCGAGAGTTCGCGGCTCGGGATGACACCTTCGGTCTTGTAACCGATGTCGAGCAGGACCTCGTCCCGGTCGACCTTCACGATGACGCCGTCGACGATGTCGCCGTCGTTGAAGTACTTGATCGTCTCGTCGATCGCGGCGAGGAAGGCTTCCTCGTTACCGATGTCGTTGACCGCAACCTGCGGGGTGGTGGCGGTGGTCTCGGTGCTGCTCGTCATGTGGGAAAGGGCTCCGGTACGGACATTGAAGTCGTAGGTACTGCTTACGCCGGGAGCCCGTTTCGCTCTGCAGAAGCCGGACAGCCAAGGAAGCGCCACACAAAACCGCTGGTGGCGCCTCGAGAACCGAGGGGACATACAACAGATGCGAGCGCAGCCTGCTACGTCTGAGGTGCGCAGGCTCGCAGCGCAACTTGTAGCATACGGGGGCAGCCGGACAGGGTCAATGCGCGAAGGCGCACACCCGGGGCGGATCGCCGCATTCCCGGCAGAAGAATCGTCCCAGGAGGCCACACGGGCCCGTGGGATCGCTTCCGCGACCGCCCCCCGGCGGGTTGGACGGAAGAGTACGACGAGGGAGCCGATCATCCAAGAGCCGGAAACGCACGAATCCGAAGGTCCCGAAGGGTTCGAGCCCGAAGCCACCCGGCGTGACGCCGACGTCGCGGAGAGTGCGCGGGCCAACCGGGGCTGGTGGGACCGCAACGCGGACGAGTACCAGATCGAGCACGGCACGTTCCTCGGTGACGACCGCTTCGTGTGGGGCCCGGAAGGCCTGGACGAGGTGGAGGCCGAGCTGCTGGGGCCACCGGAGGACCTGAAGGGCAGGGACGTCCTGGAGATCGGCGCGGGGGCGGCGCAGTGCTCGCGCTGGCTGGCCGCCCAGGGGGCCCGCCCGGTGGCCCTGGACCTCTCGCACCGCCAGCTGCAGCACTCCCTGCGGATCGGCGGCTCGTTCCCCCTCGTGTGCGCCGACGCCGGCGCGCTGCCCTTCGCGGACGGCTCCTTCGACGTGGTGTGCTCCGCGTACGGGGCGCTGCCGTTCGTCGCCGATCCGCGGCTGGTGCTGCGCGAGGTGCGCCGGGTGCTGCGGCCGGGCGGCCGGTTCGTCTTCTCGGTGACGCATCCGATCCGCTGGGCCTTCCCGGACGAGCCGGGCCCGGAGGGCCTGTCGGTGTCCGGCTCGTACTTCGACCGCACGCCCTACGTCGAGCAGGACGAGGAGGGCCGCGCGGTCTACGTGGAGCACCACAGGACGATCGGCGACCGGGTCCGGGACATCGTGGCCTCGGGCTTCCGGCTGGTGGACCTGGTGGAGCCGGAGTGGCCGGCCTGGAACACCTCGGAGTGGGGCGGCTGGTCCCCGCTGCGCGGGAACCTGATCCCGGGGACGGCGATCTTCGTGTGCGAGCGGGACTGATCCACTCTCCACTCCCTGCACGCGCGCGTGCAGGGAGTGGATCACGCGCGCGTGAAGGGCGTTCTCGGCGTCGTACGACACTAGGGGCGTGATCCGTTACGACGCCCTGGACGCGCTGCCCGTGCGTTCCGCCCTGCCCGCCCTGACCGACGCCCTGGAGGGGGACGGCACCGCCGTCCTCGTGGCGCCGCCCGGTACCGGCAAGACGACGCTGGTGCCGCTCGTGCTGGCGGGACTCGTCGGGGGCGGTCCCGCGCGGCGGGTGGTGGTGGCCGAGCCGCGGCGGATCGCGGCGCGGGCGGCGGCCCGGCGGATGGCCTGGCTGCTGGGTGAGAAGCCCGGCGAGAGCGTGGGCTTCACGGTGCGCGGCGAGCGCGCCGTGGGGCGGCGCACACGCGTGGAGGTCGTGACGACCGGTGTGCTGCTGCAGCGGCTGCAGCGCGACCAGGAGCTGGCCGGTGTCGATGTCGTCGTCCTCGACGAATGCCACGAGCGGCATCTGGACGCCGACACGGTGGCCGCGTTCCTGTGGGACGTGCGGCAGGCTCTGCGGCCCGAGCTGCGACTGGTGGCCGCGTCGGCGACCACGGACGCGGAGGGGTGGGCCCGGCTGCTGGGCGGGGCGCCGGTGGTCGAGGCCGCGGGCGTCACGCATCCCGTGGAGGTGCTGTGGGCGCCTCCGGAGCGCCCGGTACGTCCGCCCCACGGGATGCGCGTCGATCCCGAGTTGCTGGCGCACGTGGCGTCGGTGGTGCGGCGGGCGCTGGCCGAGCGGGAGGGGGACGTCCTGTGTTTCCTGCCCGGCGTGGGCGAGATCGCGCGCGTGAGCGGCCGGCTCGGGGACCTCGGCGAGGTGGACGTGCTCCAGGTGCACGGGCGGGCCCCGGCCGCCGTGCAGGACGCGGTACTGGCGCCCGGGGCGCGGCGCCGGGTGGTGCTGGCCACGTCCGTGGCGGAGTCGTCGCTGACGGTGCCCGGGGTGCGGGTGGTGGTGGACTCGGGGCTCGCGCGAGAGCCCCGGGTGGACCACGCGCGCGGGCTGAGCGGCCTGACGACCGTACGGGCGTCGCGGGCGGCCGGGCGGCAGCGGGCGGGGCGGGCCGGGCGTGAGGCGCCGGGGGCGGTGTACCGGTGCTGGTCCGAGGCCGAGGACGTCCGTCTTCCGGCGTTTCCGGCGCCGGAGATCAAGGTGGCCGATCTGACCGCTTTCGCCCTTCAGGCGGCCTGCTGGGGCGATCCGGACGCCTCGGGGCTGGCGTTGCTCGATCCGCCGCCGGGCGGGGCGATGGTGGCGGCGCGGGAGGTTCTCTCGGCCGTGGGAGCGGTGGACTCCGCCGGGCGGGCGACGGAGGTCGGGGGGCGGTTGGCTCGGCTGGGCGTACATCCTCGGCTGGGGCGGGCACTGCTGGACACGGCCGGTGAGGGGGCCCCGGTGGTGGCTCTGCTCTCCGAAGAGGTGCCGCGGGACTACGGCGATGATCTTGCCGGGGCGTTGCGGCGTGCCCGGCGCGGGGGTGACGCCTACGCGGGGCGGTGGGCCGCGGAGGTGCGGCGGCTGCGGGGCGTCGCCGGTTCTCCCCGTCCGCCCGTCCGGAGCCCTGGGCCGCGGGCGGACGTCGGGGCAGGAACAGGAACGGATGCCCGGTGGGCCGGTGCCGGGGAGGAGGCGCTCGTCGGGGTCGTCGCCGGGCTCGCCTTTCCCGAGCGGGTCGCCAGGCTGGACGGTGGGTCGTACCTCATGGCGTCCGGGACTCGGGCCGAGCTGTCCGAGGACTCCGGTCTGCGGGGGGCTCCCTGGATCGTCGTCGTGGTCGCCGACCGGCCCGGCGGGAAAGGGCACGCGCGCGTGCGGCTCGGGGCCGCCGTGCCGGAGGAGGTGGCGCGCGCCGCGGCCGGGGCGCTGCTGGCGGAGCGGGACGAGGTGCACTGGGCCGACGGGGAGGTCGTGGCCCGGCACGTGGCACGGCTGGGGGCGATCGAGCTGGCCGTGCGGCCCCTGAAGGGCGCCGACCCGGCCCTGGTGCGCGCCGCCCTGCTCGAAGGACTCCGGCGGGAAGGGTTCGGGCTGCTGCGCTGGTCGGCGGAGGCGGAAGGGCTGCGGCAGCGGCTGGCGTTCCTGCGCGCGCACCTCGGGGAGCCGTGGCCGGACGTGTCGGACGATGCGCTGCACGCGCGCGTGGACGAGTGGTTGGAGCCGGAACTGGGCAGGGCCCGGCGGCGGGGCGATCTGGGCCGGATCGATGCCGGTCAGGCGCTCGCGCGGCTGCTGCCCTGGGCGAGCGGGGATGCCGCCCGGCTGGACGAGCTGGCGCCCGAGCGGATCACCGTACCGAGTGGGTCCGGAATCCGGATCGACTACGGGGATCCTGAGCGGCCGGTGCTCGCGGTCAAGCTGCAGGAGATGTTCGGGCTGCGGGAGACGCCGGCCGTGGCGGGGGTGCCCGTGCTCGTGCACCTGCTCTCCCCCGCCGGGCGGCCCGCCGCCGTCACGGCCGACCTCGCCTCCTTCTGGGCGGACGGCTACAGGGGCGTACGGGCGGAGCTGCGGGGGCGCTACCCGAAGCATCCGTGGCCCGAGGATCCGGCGACCGCCGAGCCCACGCGGCACACCAACGCGCGGCTCAGGCGCTGACCGGGTCGGGCTCCTCCGTCTGCGTGGGTGCGGGGTCCTGTGGGCGGCGGGTGCGGGCCTCCAGGCAGAGGGAGAGCGTAAGGAGCAGCAGGCCGAGGGTCAGGGAGCCCCAGGGCACGTACGAGGTGAGCATCAGGACGAGGGTGCGGTTGTGCTTGACGAGGGCGACCGTGTGCTCGACGTAGTCCTCGCGCATCTTCACGTGTCCGGCGAAGGCCGTGACCTTGGCGCGACCGCCGAGCAGGGTGCCGCCGCGCAGTTCCTCCTGGTGGATCTCGTCGCCGTAGACGGGGGCTCCGGTGACCGGTTCGACCCAGAACCGGCGGACGGTGGTGTACCAGCGGGTGGTGCCCGTCCTGGCGACCGACTCCGGTGTGATGCCCTTGACGGGCATGGTCTTCGGCATCGGGACCTTGGTCCAGGGGATGGTCTGTTCGAAGGAGTAGACCTTCAGTCCGCGGAAGGTCCGGGTGCCCTTGTAGTGGATGGGGCGGGTGGTGCGGGTCTGCGCGTCGAAGTACCGGTAGTCCCGTTTCTGGGTCAGGAAGGGCCACTTGAACTCGATGCCGTCCCGCTCGACCGGGTCGCCGTCGACCGTCTCGCCGGTCGCGTGGACGGGATCCTGGCTGTGGGCGTCGAAGATGTAGCGCTCGGGGATGCGGGAGACCATCTTGCCGTCGGGGCCCTGGATGTAGGAGAGGCCGTCCCAGACGACGACCGGCCGTCCTGCCGTCCTCTCGATCCTCCTGGCGGCCTCCACGTCGCCCTTGAGGGTCTGCACGACGGTCACCTTGGAGACCTTCTTGGCGCGCATGGTGCCGTAGTCGAGGAGGGTGGCGCCCTTGGCCTCCAGGACCATGTCCTGGTACTGGTTCGCGGGGATCCTGGCCAGGCGCGGGAAGGCGTACCAGCGCAGCAGCGGGGACAGCGCCGCGCAGAACACGGCGCAGGCGAGCAGGACCAGGCTTGCCTTGCGGCGCATTCCGGCCTCCCTCCCGGACGGGTGCGGCTACGGGTGCGCGGGCACCGTCGTCAGCAGCGGTTTGGGGGACGTGCGGCCCGACGGCGAGCCCATCGCACTGATGGTGAGGACCAGGGCGAGCGCGAGGGCGAGACCGGTCGCGGCGGCTATCAGGGCGCGCATGCGGGGCCTCCCGGCGGACGGTCGGTGTCCTGACTGATTCCTGATGGGTCGTCAGGTCCCGCACCGTAGCAACGGGCGGGCGAGATGAGAACAGCGGTGCACGCACGAACGAGGGCGCCCTCCCCGTCGGAGCGGGGAGGGCGCCCTGGTGCCGTGCGGGGCCTCAGGAAGAGGCGGACGGGCTCGGGGACGGGCTCTCCGAGGAGTCGGTGGCGGCCGCCACCTTCAGCTCCACGGTGAGCGTCGCGCCGCCCGTGGTGGTGACCTGGAGCAGGAAGGTGCCGGTGGCGTCGTCCGCGTACAGCTTCGGCAGCGTCAGCAGGCCCTTGTCGTCCGTCCGGAGGTCAGAGAGGGTGCGCACCGGCTTGCCGTCGGCGTCCTTGAAGTAGGGACCCTTGTCGTTCTCGGTGGCGTCGGTGGTGTCGGTGGCCGGCTTGATCAGAGTGGCGGTGGCGGCGACCTTGTCCGCGACGGCGCCCTTGTACGTCGCCTTCAGCTGGACCTGCTCGGCGAACTCGCCGCCCGGGGTGCAGGTCAGCGGGGTGTCGCTGGTGCGGGCCAGGGTGTCGGCGGCGCGCGCGGTGACGGTGGCCGTGTAGTCGGCGCCCTTGACCGAGCGGCCGACGACGGTCGCGGTGACCTTGAAGTCGCCGGTCTTCTCGCCCGCCTGGAGGGCGGGGGCGAGAGCGACGCCCTTGGCGTCCGTGGCGACGGTGGCCACGCTCTCGCCGCCGGTGAAGGTGGCGTCGGTGTCCCCGGTGATGGTGAACCTGATCCGGACCTTGCCGACGGCCTTGCCGGCCTTGGTCTCGGCGCGGGTGCCGATCCGGTCGGCGAAGGCGTCGCCGGCCATCGCGGTGAGTTCGGCCGTACCCGCGTCCTCGAGGTGGTCCACGGTGTCGGTGGGGGTCTGCGGGGGCGTCGGCGGGACGGGCGGCTTCGGCGGGGCCGGCGGGCTCGGGCGGGGGCTCTCGTCGCCGCCGCCGGGGTGCTGGGGCTTCGGGTCCGGCTTGGGGTCCGGCTTGGTCCGCGGCGGGTCCGAGGGCTTCCGGGGCTTGCCGTGCGGGGAGCTGTCGTCGCTGCGGTGCCGCGGCACCTGGCCGGTACCGTCGGGCACGGAGTGGGTGCCCTTGCGGTAGTAGTGCAGCCAGTTCAGGACCAGGTTCAGGTAGTCCTGCGAGTTGTTGTAGCTGAGGATCGCGCTGTGCAGTCCGGCCTCGCCGGACATGTCCCAGTTGTTGCGGCACAGGTAGTGGCCGGCGGCGAGGGCGGCGTCGTAGACGTTGTTCGGGTCCTTGGCACCGTCGCCGTTGCCGTCACGGCCCGCCCAGGCCCACGTGGACGGGATGAACTGCATGGGGCCGACGGCCTGGTCGTACTGGCTGTTGCCGTCGTACGCGCCGTGGTCGGTGTCCTGGATGAGCGCGAAGCCGTTGCCGTCGAGCTGCGGGCCGAGGATCCGGCCCAGCGTGGTGCCGCCCGCGTCGACCCGGCCGCCGCGGGCCTGGCCCGACTCGACCTTGCCGATCGCGGCGAGCAGCTGCCAGGGCAGGTTGCAGCCGGGCTTGGAGGCGCGCAGTTCGGCCTCGGCCTTCTTGTAGGCGTCGAGGACCGTCGCGGGGATGCCGGCCTCGGTCCCGCCGCGGGAGACGGGGGTGCCGACCTCCGACGAGGGGCTGGGGTTGGGGCTGTTCAGCGGCGGCAGGTCCGTGTAGTAGGGCGAGTTGCCGGTGGCGTCGCCGCCGGCGGCCGTGTCGGGTACGGGCGTGGAGGCGCCGGCCGTCGACTGTCTCCCGTGGTCCTCACCGGTCGCTCCGGTCGCTCCGGGAGCCTGGGACGCGGAGAGCGCCGCGACCGCTGCCGCGGCCACCGCGGTGGTCGCCGCTCCCTTGCGCAGCCGCCTGCCGAAATGCGCCGCCATAGAGTGAAACCCTCCCCTGGACGCCGCTGCGTCCGTCTCCGTCTGTCTGCCTCGCTCTGGTGTGACGGTCGACCCGGTGCTGTGGTTGCCCCTGTTCCGCCTTTCCATGTGTGCGACGTGCGTTCGACCGTGCGCCCGGCACGGCGACGCAGGTGACCCTACGACAACTTGCTTTGCGTGGGCACTGTGCACGCCCGGTTTTCACCTGTTGGCCAACTATCGCCGCCGTACGGCCCTCGGACAGCGGTCCCGCATACTGGACGGACGCCCGATCACCGGTTCCGGTGCCGCGGCCGACGACCGTACGAGGGGGCCCTGTTGCCGTTCACGCTCAGCCACGCGGCGGCCGTGCTGCCGGCGATCCGCCGGGACGGGAGCGGCAGGGGCCGGCTGGGGCCGGCGGTCCTCGTCGCCGCCTCCTTCGCGCCCGATCTGACCTTCTATGCGGCGAGTGTTCTGCCGGGCGCCATGCAATTCGGAGTGTTCACCCACTCGTTCGCCGGGGTCACCACGGTGGACGTGCTCATCGCCTGGGCGCTGGCGGGGCTGTGGCTGCTCGCCCGCGAGCCGTTGGTCGCGCTGCTGCCACGGGCCCGGCAGGGCCGGCCGGCCGGTCTGCTGCGCTGCGGTACGCCGCACGCGCGCGTGCGGGCCGTTTCAGTGGTGTGGTGGTACGTCTCCGCGGTGCTGGGCGCGCTGACCCACGTGGTGTGGGACGCGTTCACCCATCACGACCGGTGGGGCACGCGGCTGATTCCGGCCATCGGGCGGGACCGGCCGGCGGGCATGCCGCTGTACTCGTGGCTGCAGTACGGCTCGTCCGCGGTGGGTGCCGCGGTGATCGCTGTCGTCCTGGTACGAGCGCTGCGGCGGACGCCCGGCGGGGAGCCGGCGGGGGTGCCGGTGCTGTCCGTGCGGGACCGGTGGTGGGCGCTGCTGGTGATCGGCGGCTGTGCGCTGACCGGGGCGGTGCAGCGGGCGACGCGGTGGCGGGAGCACCAGGGTGCGTCGGTGCGGCCGTGGGAGCTGGTGCCCACCCTGTGCTTCGGGGTGGGCGCCGGGACGGTCCTGGGGCTGCTGCTGTACGCCGTCGGGGTCAGGGTGTGGCGTCCGGGCCCGCTTCCGGGCGGCCCTGGGGCCGCGGGGAGTCCCGGTGGGCCGGTCGGTGCGGGCCGGGGGCGGCCGGTCTCTCGGTGAGGGACGCGACGAAGACCGTGAGCCTCTGCCGGGGGCGGCGGGATCTCGGGAGCAGGGTGAGCGCGAGGGCGAGATAGCCGCGGGCCAGGTCGGCCCGTGGTCGCCAGTGAGGGGCGGGGTCCGCGCGGTGGGTCAGGACGAGGAGTCCGCGCCGGAGGCCGGTGGCGGCCCTGCGTACGGTCGCGGCGAGGTCGGCCGGGATGCGGGCGGTGCTTGCGTCGGCCGCGAGGGCCGGGACCGGCGAGGCGGGCATGGCCTGCGCCGAGGCGGTGTCCGCCCAGGCCCGGGTGACTGCCTCGGGCGTCCGGCGGTGAAGCATGCGTATACCCATGCCCGCAGTCTTGCGGCCACGAGGGGTGGGGGGCGTTTTGGCGGGGGCCACGTGAGTGACGGTCCCTCCGGGGCCCGGCCGACTCTGCCGGGCGGAGGTCGGGCCGTCGTGCCGGTGGGCGGACTTCGGGGCGCCGCACGCTGCGTGCGTACGACGCCCCTCTTTCACGGGTCCACGGCCTCAGCCCTCACGGACCACGGGCTCGGCGCCCCTCGGCCGGAGCGCCGCAGACCCTAGTGCGCCGCTGATTCCCAGTCGGGGCCCACGCCCACCGAGACGTCCAGGGGGGCGCGGAGCCGGACCGCGTCGGCCATCTCGCGGCGGACGATCTGCTCCGCGGCCGCCCGCTCGCCGGGGGCGATCTCCAGGACGATTTCGTCGTGGACCTGGAGGAGCATGCGGGACTTGAGGTCGGCCTCGCGCAGCGCCTCGTCCACCCTGAGCATGGCGATCTTGACGATGTCCGCCGCCGTGCCCTGAATGGGCGCGTTGAGGGCCATGCGCTCGGCCGCCTCACGGCGCTGGCGGTTGTCGCTGTTGAGGTCGGGGAGGTAGCGGCGGCGCCCGAAGAGCGTCGCCGTGTAGCCCGTCGCCCGCGCCTCGTCGACCGCTCGGCGCAGGTAGTCCCGGACACCGCCGAAGCGCTCGAAGTACGCGTCCATCAGGGCGCGGGCCTCCGCCGCCTCGATGTTCAGCTGCTGGGACAGGCCGAACGCCGACAGTCCGTACGCCAGGCCGTACGACATCGCCTTGATCTTGCGGCGCATCTCCGCGTCCACCGCCGAGGGGTCGACGGAGAACACCTGCGCGGCGGCGGTGGTGTGCAGGTCCTCGCCCGAGGTGAACGCCTGGATCAGGCCCTCGTCCTCGGAGAGGTGGGCCATCACGCGCAGCTCGATCTGGCTGTAGTCCGCGGTCATCAGGGACTCGAAGCCCTCGCCGACGACGAAGCCGCGGCGGATCGCCCGGCCCTCGTCCGTGCGGACCGGGATGTTCTGCAGGTTCGGGTCCGTGGAGGAGAGGCGGCCGGTCGCGGCCACCGTCTGGTTGAAGGTGGTGTGGATCCGGCCGTCGCCCGCGATGGTCTTGATCAGGCCCTCGACGGTGACGCGCAGCTTCGCCTGCTCACGGTGCCGGAGCATGATCACCGGCAGTTCGTTGTCGGTCTGGGTGGCGAGCCAGGCCAGGGCGTCGGCGTCGGTGGTGTAGCCGGTCTTGGTCTTCTTGGTCTTGGGCAGCGCCAGCTCGCCGAAGAGGACCTCCTGGAGCTGCTTGGGCGAGCCCAGGTTGAACTCACGGCCCGCGGCCGCGTGCGCCTCCTTCACGGCCTGCTGCACGGCGCCCGCGAACATCTGCTCCATCGCCTCCAGGTGCGCGCGGTCGGCGGCGATGCCGTGGCGCTCCATGCGGGCGAGCAGGGCGGAGGTGGGCAGCTCCATGTCCTGGAGCAGGTCGGCCGCGCCGACCTCCTGCAGGCGGCCCTCGAAGGCCTCGCCCAGGTCCAGGACGGCACGGGCCTGGACCATCAGGGACTCGGCCTCGGCGCCGTCGTCCGCGCCGAAGGCCAGCTGGCCGTCGGCCGCGGCGGCGGGGGCCAGCTCGCGGTGCAGGTACTCCAGGGACAGGGCGTCCAGGTCGAAGGAGCGGCGGCCCGGCTTGACCAGGTAGGCGGCGAGCGCGGTGTCCATGCGCACGCCCTCGACGCTCCAGCCGTGCTCGGCGAAGACGCGCATGGCGCCCTTGGCGTTGTGGAACACCTTGGGGCGGGCGGCGTCGGCCAGCCAGGCCGTGAACGCGTTCTCGTCGGCCTCGTCCAGCTCGGCCGGATCGAACCAGGCGGCCGCGCCCCCGGCCGCGGCGAGGGCCACCTCGGCGACCGAGCCGGCGCCCAGCGCCCAGGTGTCGACGGTGGCGACGCCCAGGGTGTCCGTGCCGTGCTCGGCCAGCCAGGGGGCCAGCTCGCCGGTGCCGAGGACCGTGCCGTCCAGTTCCACGCCCTCGGTAGCGATCGGAGTGGCCTCGGCCTCCTCACCGCCGGGGTCGACGGCGTAGAGGCGCTCGCGCAGGGACGGGTTGCGGATCTCCAGGGTGTCCAGGATCATCGCGACGGCCTTGCGGTCGTACGGGGCCCGCTCCAGGTCGGTGACCGTCCTCGGCAGCTCGACCTCGCGCTCCAGCTCGGTGAGGACGCGGTTGAGCTTGACCGACTCCAGGTGGTCGCGGAGGTTCTGCCCGGCCTTGCCCTTGACCTCCTCGACGCGGTCGACCAGCTCCGCGAACGAGCCGAACTGGTTGATCCACTTCGCGGCGGTCTTCTCGCCGACACCGGGGATGCCGGGGAGGTTGTCGGACGGGTCGCCGCGCAGGGCGGCGAAGTCCGGGTACTGCGCGGGCGTCAATCCGTACTTCTCGAAGACCTTCTCCGGGGTGAACCGGGTCAGCTCCGAGACGCCCTTCGTCGGGTAGAGCACGGTGGTGTTATCGGTGACCAGCTGGAAGGAGTCGCGGTCGCCGGTGACGATCAGCACCTCGAAGCCCTCGGCCTCGGCCTGGGTGGCGAGCGTGGCGATGACGTCGTCCGCCTCGAAGCCGTCCACGGCGAAGCGCGGCGCGTGCATCGCGTCGAGCAGCTCGCCGATCAGCTCGACCTGGCCCTTGAACTCGTCCGGGGTCTTGGAGCGGTTCGCCTTGTACTCCGTGAACCGCTCGGAGCGCCAGGTCTTGCGGGACACGTCGAAGGCCACCGCGAAGTGCGTGGGGGCCTCGTCACGCAGGGTGTTGGCCAGCATCGACGCGAAGCCGTAGATCGCGTTCGTCGGCTGCCCGGTCGCGGTCGTGAAGTTCTCCGCGGGCAGCGCGAAGAACGCGCGGTAGGCCAGTGAGTGCCCGTCCATGAGCATCAGCCGGGGACGGGTGCCGCCGGGGGTCTTGTCGGTCTGCTTCGATGCTGTCTCTGCCACGCCCCCGATCCTGCCACGCCGCACTGACAGTCCGGGCGGGGCGGCTCCCCCCGGGCCGCCGAGGGTCGCCGCTCGGTCACTCGATGTGTCGGCGGTCGCCGAGCGGTGGGGCGCGCGGACAGGGCGGCCGGGAAGGGGGACCGGCCGGGGAAGGGAGACCGGCCGGGGAAGGGCGGCGGCGTCGCTGTCGGTGGCCCGTGGGAGGATCGTCGGCATACTTCTCACACGCAGTCGAAGGAGAGCGTGCGATGGCGACGAAGCCGCCCAAGGGTGATCCGGTCCAGGACGCACCGCAGGTCGCGGAGCCGAAGCACGCGGCCGCGGGACTGCCGGCCATCGGGCACACGCTGCGTATCGCCCAGCAGCAGATGGGTGTGAAGCGCACCGCGCTGACCCTGCTGCGGGTCAACCAGAAGGACGGCTTCGACTGCCCGGGCTGCGCCTGGCCCGAGCCGGAGCACCGGCACACGGCGGAGTTCTGCGAGAACGGCGCGAAGGCGGTGGCCGAGGAGGCCACGCTGCGCCGGGTCACGCCCGAGTTCTTCGCCGCGCACTCCGTCGCGGACCTGGCCACCAGGAGCGGCTACTGGCTGGGCCAGCAGGGGCGGCTCACGCACCCCATGTACCTCCCCGAGGGAGGAGAGCACTACGAGCCGGTCGGCTGGGAGCGCGCCTTCGACATCATCGCCGAGGAGATCGCCGCCCTCGGCTCCCCCGACGAGGCCGTCTTCTACACCTCGGGCCGTACCAGCAACGAGGCGGCGTTCCTGTACCAGTTGTTCGCGCGCGAGCTGGGCACGAACAATCTGCCGGACTGCTCGAACATGTGCCACGAGTCGTCGGGCTCGGCGCTGTCCGAGACCATCGGCATCGGGAAGGGCAGCGTCCTGCTGGAGGACCTGTACCGGGCCGACCTGATCATCGTCGCCGGGCAGAACCCGGGGACGAACCACCCGCGCATGCTGTCCGCGCTGGAGAAGGCCAAGGCGAACGGCGCGCGGATCATCAGCGTCAACCCGCTGCCGGAGGCGGGCCTGGAGCGCTTCAAGAACCCGCAGACGCCGCAGGGTCTCCTCAAGGGCTCCTCCCTCACCGACCTGTTCCTGCAGATCCGCATCGGCGGTGACCAGGCGCTCTTCCGGCTCCTCAACAGGCTGATCCTGGAGACGGACGGCGCGGTCGACGAGGACTTCGTGCGCGAACACACCCATGGCTTCGAGGAGTTCGCCACGGCCGCGCGTGCCGCCGACTGGGACGAGACGCTGCCGGCGACCGGCCTCTCCCAGGAGGAGATCGAGAAAGCCCTGCGGATGGTGCTCGCCTCGGAGCGGACCATCGTCTGCTGGGCCATGGGCCTCACCCAGCACAAACACTCGGTGCCGACCATCCGCGAAGTGGTCAACTTCCTTCTGCTGCGCGGCAACATCGGCCGTCCGGGCGCGGGCGTCTGCCCGGTGCGCGGCCATTCCAACGTGCAGGGCGACCGCACGATGGGCATCTTCGAGCGGCCCGCGCCGGCCTTCCTGGACGCGCTGCAGGAGGAGTTCGGGTTCGCGCCACCGCGCGAGCACGGCTTCGACGTCGTGCGGGCCATCCGCGCGCTGCGCGACGGCGAGGCGAAGGTGTTCTTCGCGATGGGCGGCAACTTCGTCTCCGCCTCCCCCGACACCGCGGTGACGGAGGCGGCGATGCGGCGCGCGCGGCTGACCGTGCACGTGTCGACCAAGCTCAACCGCTCCCACGTCGTCACGGGCGCGCGTGCGCTGATCCTGCCCACGCTGGGGCGCACGGAACGCGATCTGCAGAGCAGCGGCGAGCAGTTCGTGACGGTCGAGGACTCGATGGGCATGGTGCACGCCTCGCGTGGGCGGCTCGCTCCGGCGAGCCGCCGGCTGAAGTCCGAGCCGGCCATCGTCTGCGGCCTGGCGCGCCGGGTGCTCGGCGGGAACAGCGTCGTGCCGTGGGAGGAGTTCGAGAAGGACTACGCGACGATCCGTGACCGCATCGCACGCGTGATCCCCGGTTTCGAGGACTTCAACGCGCGCGTGGCCCGGCCCGGCGGCTTCGCGCTGCCGCACGCCCCGCGCGACGAGCGCCGCTTCCCGACCAGCACAGGCAAGGCGAACTTCACGTCGGCACCGGTGGAGTTCCCCGACCTGCCCGAGGGCCGGCTGCTGCTGCAGACGCTGCGCTCGCACGACCAGTACAACACCACGATCTACGGGCTCGACGACCGGTACCGGGGCATCACGGGCGGGCGCCGGGTGGTGCTGGTCAACCCCGAGGACGCGCGCGGGCTCGGGGTCGCCGAGGGGTCGTACGTGGACCTGGTGAGCGAGTGGAAGGACGGGACGGAGCGGCGCGCGCCCGGTTTCCGGGTGGTGCTGTATCCGACGGCCCGGGGCTGCGCGGCGGCGTACTACCCCGAGACGAACGTCCTCGTCCCGCTGGACGCCACCGCCGACACCAGCAACACCCCGGCCAGCAAGTCCGTCGTCGTACGCCTCGAGAACCACCCGGAGAACCGCACGGAGGACCGCGTGGAGGGCCAGGCCCCGAACCGGGCGGAGAGCCGTCTGGAACAATCGGCGACCGACTGAGCGTTTGCTCAGCCGAGAAGACAGGCGTACGACGAACGGAGCCGGGCCGATGGGCGAGCAGCAGCGAGTGAAGTTCCCGCAGGAGATCATCGACGAGTACGCGGCGCTCGGCGTCGACCTGCCCGCCCTGTTCTCGGCCGGCCACCTCGGCACGCGGATGGGCGTGCAGATCCTCGAGGCCTCACCGGAGAAGGTCGTGGGCACCATGCCGGTGGAGGGCAACACCCAGCCGTACGGCCTGCTGCACGGCGGCGCGTCCGCGGTGCTGGCGGAGACCCTCGGCTCGGTCGGCTCCATGCTGCACGGCGGCAGCTCGAAGATCGCGGTCGGCGTGGACCTGAACTGCACCCACCACCGCGGGGTCCGCTCGGGCCTGGTGACCGGCGTGGCCTCGCCCGTGCACCGGGGCCGGTCGACGGCGACGTACGAGATCGTGATCAGCGACGAGGAGGGCCGCCGGGTGTGCACCGCCCGGCTGACCTGCCTGCTGCGGGACGTGCGGCCGGGCGACGAGGCGCACGCTCGCCCCGCGGGCGGCTGAGCGGCTCGGGCCGGCCCGTGGGGCGACGGCAGGGCGACGGCACGCCACGGCAGCCGAACGGCGCCCGAGCGGTGCCCGCCGGGCCGTTGCCCCTCGCCGCTCCTCCCCTTAGCTTCGGCACATGGGACGGCGAGGAGGCCCCCGGCCGGGGGTGAGGTTCCTGGTGCTCGGGCTGGCGCTCCCGGCCCTGCTGTGCGCGACAGCCTGTGACCGGCACGGCGGCTCCCCGCGCGCCACGCCCTCACCCGCCCCCGCCTCCGCCTCCGGGACGTCGGCCCCCACCCCGCCGGCCTTCCCTCGCTCGGCCTCCGCACCGCCGGCCTCCGACGCGGATCTGTGCACCGCGCTCGTCGCCCACTGGTCGCGCGAGGCGCTCGACAGCGGCGCGTACGGCGATTACCAGTCGATGGGCCTGTCCAATGGGCAATACGAGATCCTCAGGGACGTCGTGGCCGCGGCGCGGGCCGTGAAGCGACGCCAAGGGGGCCGTGCCGCAGAGAAGTTGATCGACCGTCAGGCCCGCAGGGCGTGTACCGAGCGCTACCGTCACGGCGCGCCGAGCGGAGGCCCTTGGCAATGAGCGGCATCGGCCCCCTGGAACCCGGCGAAGGCACCCACGCCCGGGACGACCGCGACGCGCAGACGGCTCGTCCGGTCGGCGCGAGGCGCGCCGCGGCGGCCGGACGGTACGCCCGCCACCGGCGGATCACCCTCACCCTCGCCGCACTGGCCGGCCTTGTCGCGGCCGGCGGCTACGCCTGTGCCACCCGGCCGCACCAGCCGCCGCGGCACGCCACTCCCCAGCCGACACAAGTCCCGTACCCCGCACAGGTGGTGGAGGTGTCCTACCTCGAGGGCCGGACCACGCCGGCGGACGCCCCGCCGCGCAGCTTCAGCTTCGCCGTGCTGCTGAGCGTGGAGTCGGGACCGCCGGTCGCCGTGACCGGAGTGTCCCAGCCGTACGCGGGGCTGTCGCTGACGACGGATCCTCCGGCGCCCTTCCGGACAAAGGCAGGTTCGGCCCGCAAGATCACGATAACCATGCACGTGACGGAATGCGGAAAAGTTCCTATGGACGCCGGACTCCCTTTCCTGGATGTAACTCTGCGTAATACCCGCGCAATACAGAATCACAGTTTCATCCTCGGCTCACGCTACGCACAGCACCTCTCCCAGGCCCTGAAAGTCGCCTGCAGCAACAGAGGTGCGTAATCACCAAAACCCTCGAGACGCCTGAACGGATCGTGGTGGGTCCTGCGGATTCTCACTATGCGGACAGGGCGAAACGGCTGGAATTCCGCCGTTCCCCCCACGGCGTACCGCTCTGCATTACCTCGTGTCATAACAAGAGCGTCACAGCCTGGGTCTACCTCTCCTCCACGTTCCCCACACCCGCTTAGAGTCACGGCCAGTCACCGCGCCGCCGGATTCTCACAACGGCCCGACGCTCTTCGGACAGGCGCGCGACTCGACCGTTTCCATGGGGAGGCGGTCGTCCAGGGGAAAGGACTGATCGTGCGTCAACGTTCGCTCATCGCCATCACCGCCGCGCTGGCAGCGGGAGCACTCACCCTCACGGCCTGCGGCTCGCGCGACAGCGGCGACAAGGGCTCGGACTCCGACAACGGCGGCACCACTGTCGTCATCGGCGTCGACGCTCCGCTGACCGGCGACCTGTCCGCGCTCGGCCTGGGCATCAGGAACTCGGTGGACCTCGCGGCCAAGCAGGCCAACAAGAAGAACTACGTCAAGGGCGTCACCTTCAAGATCGAGGCCCTCGACGACCAGGCGCAGCCCTCCTCGGGCCAGGCGAACGCCACCAAGTTCGTCGGCAACGACGACGTCCTCGGCGTCGTCGGCCCGCTCAACTCCTCCGTCGCGCAGTCGATGCAGAAGGTCTTCGACGACGCCAAGCTGGTCGAGGTCTCGCCGGCCAACACCAACCCGGCGCTGACCCAGGGCGACAACTGGCAGAAGTCGAAGACGCGGGCGTACAAGTCGTACTTCCGTACCGCGACCACGGACGCCATCCAGGGCCCGTTCGCCGCCCAGTACGTCTTCAACAAGGCCAAGAAGACCAAGGCCTTCATCATCGACGACAAGAAGACCTACGGCGCCGGCCTCGCCGCGACCTTCTCCGACGAGTTCAAGAAGCTCGGCGGCAAGATCGTCGGCACCGAGCACATCAACCCCGACACCAAGGACTTCTCCGCGGTCGCCACCAAGGTGAAGAACTCCGGTGCCCAGGTGGTCTACTACGGCGGCGAGTACCCGCAGGCCGGCCCCCTGAGCAAGCAGATCAAGGCCGCCGGCGCCAAGATCCCGCTGGTCGGCGGCGACGGCATCTACGCCGACGACTTCATCAAGCTGGCCGGCGCCTCGGGCGCCGGTGACCTCGCCACCTCGGTCGGCGCGCCGGTCGAGACGCTGCCCTCCGCCAAGGAGTTCGTCGCCAACTACAAGGAGGCGGGCTACAAGGAGGCGTACGCGGCGTACGGCGGTTACTCCTACGACTCCGCCTGGTCGATCATCGAGGCCGTCAAGAAGGTCGTCGACGACAACGGCGGCAAGCTGCCGGACGACGCCCGCGAGAAGGTCACCGCCGCCATGCAGAACGTCTCCTTCGACGGTGTGACCGGCAAGGTCTCCTTCGACGAGTACGGTGACGCGACCAACAAGCAGCTCACCGTCTACTCCGTGACGGGCACGGCCTGGAAGGCCGTGGAGTCCGGCACCTACAACGGCAGCTGACCCACCCCCCGCACCAACCGAGCCGCGCGGGGCGCTGTTCCACTGGCGCCCCGCGCGGACTCGCATCCGGTCACATCCGTCGAACTTTCCGAACGTCTCGGAGGACATGCGGTGAACGAACTGCCGCAGCAGCTGGTCAACGGCCTGCTACTAGGATCCATGTACGGGCTGGTCGCCATCGGCTACACAATGGTCTACGGCATTGTCCAGCTCATCAACTTCGCCCACGGCGAGATATTCATGACCGGTGCGTTCGGCGCGCTCACGGTCTACGCGTACGTACTTCCCGACGGCACCTCGATGTGGGTGGCCCTGCCGCTGATGCTCATCGGCGCCATCCTGGTGGCCGTCACCGTCGCCGTCGGAGCGGAACGGTTCGCCTACCGTCCCCTGCGCACCGCCCCCCGCCTCGCGCCCCTCATCACCGCCATCGGCCTCTCCCTGGCCCTGCAGCAGGCGGTGTGGGCCTGGTACCCGGGCGCCAAGTCCGCCCGCACCTTCCCGAGCATCCCGGGCGGCCCCTTCGAGATCGGCAACGTCACGATCCAGACCGGTGACGTCTTCCTGGTCGCCGCGGCCCCCCTCAGCATGGCGGTCCTCGCCTACTTCGTGATGCGCACCCGCACCGGGCGCGGCATGCAGGCCACCGCCCAGGACCCGGACACCGCCAAGCTGATGGGCGTCAACACCGACCGCATCATCGTGATCGCGTTCGCCCTCGGCGCCACCTTCGCCGCCGTCGGATCGGTGGCCTACGGCCTGAAGTACGGTCAGATCGACTTCCGCATGGGCTTCATCCTCGGCCTGAAGGCGTTCACCGCGGCCGTCCTCGGCGGCATCGGCAACATCTACGGCGCCATGCTCGGCGGTCTCGTCCTCGGTGTCGCCGAGGCACTGTCCACCGCCTACATCGCGGACATCCCCGGCATGGACAAGTTCGGCAGCCAGTCCTGGGCAGACGTCTGGGCGTTCGTACTCCTCATCCTCGTGCTGCTGTTCAGGCCACAGGGCCTGCTCGGTGAGCGCGTGGCGGACAGGGCGTGACACAGATGACCACACAGACCACCGCAGCAGAGACCCCGAGCACGCCCGAGGCCGCCCGGACCGGCCTGATCGGCCTGCCCGCGCCGCTCGGACGGGCCCTCGCCACCGGTGGCGGCGCCCTGACGATCGTCTCCACCTTCCTCGCCTGGACCTGGACCGCGGACTTCCCCGGTGACCTGACGGTCTACGGCTACCCCGGCGGCCTTCAGGTCCTCGTCCTGATCGGCGGCATCCTCACCACGCTCTTCGGCCTCGCCTCCTACGGCGTCAAAGGCCTCGGGTGGCTCACCCCCGGCAGCGCCGACAGCGCCCTGAAGACCGCCGCGCTCGGCACCTTCGCCACCGCCTGGTACACCGTCATCGCCATCAGCGCCAAGCTGGGCGGCGTGGTGAACCTGGAGCCCGGCGGATTCGTGGTCGCCGTCGCCACCCTGGCCGCCCTGGCCGGCGCGCTCGCCCTGCCGTTCGAGCGTCCGCAGCCCGAACTCACCGACCCGGACGACACCGGCTGGGAGAAGTTCCGCCACCAGAGCCGGCAGAACTGGAACACCGTCAAGGCGGCCTTCGCCTCCGAGGCACCGGCGCCGGGACGCAAACTGCCCGCCTTCGCCGAGATCCTCGTCATCGTGGCGGCGATGGCCGTAGGCCTGATCGTCTTCACGTACGGCATCGGCACCGAGTACGACCAGCTGTTCATCGGCTTCCTCCTCACCGCGGGCTTCGGCTTCGCCGCACTCGCCAAGGCCGGGCTCGTGGCCCGGGTCTCGGCGATCACCGCACGCCACCGCAACATCACGATGGCCGGCGCGTTCGTCGCCGCGGCCGCCTTCCCGCTCACCCAGTCCAACGACCAGTACGCGACGATCGGCGTCTACATCCTGATCTTCGCCACCGTCGCACTCGGCCTGAACATCGTCGTCGGCCTCGCCGGCCTCCTCGACCTCGGTTACGTCGCCTTCCTCGGTGTCGGCGCCTACACCGCGGCCCTGGTCTCCGGCTCCCCGTCCTCGCCGCTGCACGTGCAGTGGCCGTTCTGGGCCTCGGCGCTGCTCGGCGCGGCCGTCGCCATGGTCTTCGGCGTCCTCATCGGCGCCCCGACCCTGCGACTGCGCGGCGACTACCTCGCGATCGTGACCCTCGGCTTCGGTGAGATCTTCCGCATCACCGTCCTCAACATGGACGGCACCTCCGGCCCGGACGTCACCAACGGCTCCAACGGCATCTCCTCGATCCCGAACCTGGACATCCTCGGCTTCGACTTCGGCCAGGAGCACCAGCTTCTCGGCGCCACCGTGGGCCGGTTCGCGAACTACTTCCTGCTGATGCTGATCGTCACGCTCATCGTGGTCGTGGTCTTCCGGCGCAGCAGCGACTCCCGCATCGGCCGCGCCTGGATCGCCATCCGCGAGGACGAGACCGCCGCGCTCGCCATGGGCATCAACGGCTTCCGCGTCAAGCTCATCGCCTTCGCCCTCGGCGCCTGCCTGGCCGGCCTCGCCGGCTCCGTCCAGGCCCACGTCACCTACACCGTCACCCCGGAGCAGTACCAGTTCGCCCACGTCGTACCGCCCAACTCGGCCTTCCTGCTGGCCGCGGTGGTCCTCGGCGGCATGGGCACCATCGCCGGTCCGCTGGTCGGCGCCGCGCTGCTGTACCTGATCCCGGCCAAGCTCCAGTTCCTGGGCGACTACCAGCTCTTCGCCTTCGGCGTCGCGCTCGTACTGCTGATGCGCTTCCGTCCGGAGGGCCTCATCCCCAACCGGCGCCGGCAGCTCGAGTTCCACGAGGAGACCGAAGCGCCCGCCGTCCTCAGCAAGGCAGGGGCCTGACCACGATGACTACCGACACCACCACCAAGGACGCCGCCCCCGGCGCCTCCGCCCCCGGCCAGGTCGTGCTCGACGCCCGCGGCGTCACCATGCGCTTCGGCGGACTGACGGCCGTGCGGAACGTCGACCTCACCGTCAACAGCGGGGAGATCGTCGGCCTGATCGGCCCCAACGGCGCCGGCAAGACGACCTTCTTCAACTGCCTGACCGGCCTGTACGTCCCCACCGAGGGCGAGGTCCGCTACAAGGACACCGTCCTGCCGCCGAAGTCCTTCAAGGTCACCGCGGCCGGCATCGCCCGCACCTTCCAGAACATCCGGCTGTTCGCCAACATGACGGTCCTGGAGAACGTGCTCGTCGGCCGGCACACCCGCACCAAGGAGGGCCTGTGGTCGGCGCTGCTGCGCGGCCCGGGCTTCCACCGCGCCGAGAAGGCCTCCCGGGACCGGGCCATGGAACTGCTGCGGTTCGTGGGCCTGGACAACAAGTCCGAGCACCTCGCCCGCAACCTCCCCTACGGCGAGCAGCGCAAGCTGGAGATCGCCCGCGCCCTGGCCAGCGAGCCCGGACTGCTGCTGCTCGACGAGCCGACCGCCGGCATGAACCCGCAGGAGACCCGGGCCACCGAGGAACTGGTCTTCGCCATCCGGGACATGGGCATCGCCGTCCTCGTCATCGAGCACGACATGCGCTTCATCTTCAACCTGTGCGACCGGGTGGCCGTGCTCGTACAGGGCGAGAAGCTGATCGAAGGCGACAGCGCGACCGTCCAGGGCGATGAGCGTGTGGTCGCGGCCTACCTCGGCGAACCCTTCGAGAACGCGCCCGGCGACGAGGAGGTGGCCGAAGTGGAGGCCGCCGAGGCACACGCCGGGACCGAGGCACACGCCGACACCACGACGGACGCCGCGCCCGGCAAGGAGAACGACCGATGACCGCACTGCTCGAAGTCGAGGACCTGCGGGTCGCCTACGGCAAGATCGAGGCCGTCAAGGGCATCTCCTTCAAGGTCGAGGCCGGTCAGGTGGTCACGCTCATCGGCACCAACGGCGCCGGCAAGACCACCACCCTGCGCACGCTCTCCGGCCTGCTGAAGCCGGTCGGCGGACAGATCAAGTTCAACGGCAAGTCGCTGAAGAAGGTCCCGGCGCACCAGGTGGTCTCGCTGGGTCTCGCCCACTCCCCCGAGGGGCGGCACATCTTCCCGCGCATGACCATCGAGGACAACCTGCGCCTCGGCGCGTTCCTGCGCAACGACAAGCCGGGCATCGAGAAGGACATCCAGCGCGCCTACGACCTCTTCCCCATCCTCGGGGAGCGCAGGAAGCAGGCCGCGGGCACCCTCTCGGGCGGTGAGCAGCAGATGCTGGCGATGGGCAGGGCACTGATGTCCCAGCCCAAGCTGCTGATGCTGGACGAGCCGTCGATGGGTCTGTCGCCGATCATGATGCAGAAGATCATGGCGACGATCGCCGAGCTGAAGTCCCAGGGCACCACGATCCTGCTGGTCGAGCAGAACGCCCAGGCGGCGCTCTCGCTGGCCGACCAGGGCCATGTCATGGAGGTCGGCAACATCGTCCTGTCGGGGACGGGACAGGACCTGCTGCACGACGAATCGGTGCGCAAGGCCTACCTCGGCGAGGACTAGGCGCTCCACCGGTTCGGCCGGTTCGTCGCCGCGGGACGTCGGCGGCCGGCCACGCGGTTCCCCGCGCCCCTCACGGGTGCGGGGAACTCGTCGGTGACACGGCGGGCGTCAGCCCTTCTTCGCGGACTTCTTCTCCTCGTTGTCCGCGATGACCGCCTCGGCGACCTGCTGCATCGACAGGCGGCGGTCCATGGAGGTCTTCTGGATCCAGCGGAAGGCGGCCGGCTCGGTGAGGCCGTACTCGGTCTGCAGGATGGACTTCGCCCGGTCGACCAGCTTGCGGGTCTCCAGCCGCTGGGTGAGGTCGGCGACCTCCTGCTCCAGCTGCTTCAGCTCGGTGAAGCGGGAGACGGCCATCTCGATGGCCGGGACGACGTCGCTCTTGCTGAACGGCTTCACCAGGTAGGCCATGGCGCCCGCGTCCCGGGCCCGCTCGACGAGGTCGCGCTGCGAGAAGGCGGTGAGCATCAGGACCGGCGCGATGGACTCCTCGGCGATCTTCTCGGCCGCGGAGATGCCGTCGAGCTTGGGCATCTTCACGTCCAGGATGACCAGGTCCGGCCTGTGCTCGCGGGCCAGCTCGACGGCCTGCTCACCGTCCCCGGCCTCGCCGACGACGGTGTACCCCTCCTCCTCCAGCATCTCTTTCAGGTCGAGCCGGATCAGGGCCTCGTCCTCGGCGATGACGACACGGGTCGTCAGCGGAGGCACGTGCGACTTGTCGTCGTCGGGCGCGTCTACGGGCTGGGGCGACTCGGCGGTCACGGGGGCTCCTCGTTCAGGGCAGGGGTACTGCTGACAAGAGCCTACCTAGCTACGATAAGGTGGACGCGCGGAGGGTCGGGGGAAACCTTGGATTCTGCGAGCCCCGGTAGCCCAATTGGCAGCAGGCAACGGATTCAAAACCCGTACAGTGTCGGTTCGAGTCCGACCCGGGGCACTTTTCCTGGGATTTCAAGGTCGCTATGCGCAAGCAGAGGATCACGTTCGCGTGGTTCTCCGCTTTTTCTGCACCCAGCGGGAGTCGGCGGCTCACAGTGGTCACATGTACGACATCGGCACACGTGAGCGAGCCCTCGCGCTGGTGGCCCAGGGTCGCAGTCTCCATTCCGTGAGCAAGGAGACGGGCATATCCCGGGCCGCGATCCGCTCCTGGCAGCATCGCCTGGAGCCGCTGCCTCACACGCGGGCGCCCGCCCCCGGGCCGCCCGCCGACGACCGCGCGTACGCCTACCTGCTCGGCCTCTACCTCGGCGACGGCTGCCTCAGCCCTCATCCGCGCGGCACCGGGTACTTCCTCAGGATCGCGTGCGCCGACGCCTGGCCCGGCCTGATGCAACAGTGCGGCGAGGCCATCACGAAGGTGCGCCCCGGCATCGGCGTCTACGTCCTGCGGAAGCAGGGCTGCTCGATGGTGACCAGCTACTGGCGGCACTGGCCGCGGCTCTTCCCCCAGCACGGCCCCGGCAAGAAGCACGAGCGGGACATCGTCCTCGAGCCCTGGCAGCAAGCCGTCGTCGATGCCCATCCCTGGGAGTTCGTCCGCGGTCTGATCCACTCCGACGGGTGCCGCGTCACCAACTGGACGGCGCGTGTGGTCGCCGGTGAGCGGAAGCGGTACGAGTACCCGCGCTACTTCTTCACCAACAAGTCGGACGACATCCGGGGCCTGTACACCGGCACCCTCGACAAGCTCGGCGTCGAGTGGACGCACTGTACGCGTGACGGCGCCCCGTACAACGTCTCCGTCGCCAAGAGGGCCTCCGTGGCTCTCCTCGACGCCCACGTCGGCCCCAAGCACTGAGAAGGGTGCGCCCGAGAGGGGCCCCGTGGCGTTACTTCGGGCTGTCGTCCTCGCCGATGTGGTGGACGCGGACCATGTTGGTCGAGCCGGAGACCCCGGGCGGGGAGCCGGCGGTGATCACCACGATGTCACCCTTGCGGCAGCGGCCGTACTTCAGCAGCAGCTCGTCCACCTGGTCGACCATGGCGTCCGTGGAGTCCACGTGCGGGCCGAGGAAGGTCTCGGCACCCCAGGTGAGGCTGAGCTGGGAGCGGGTGGCCGGCTCGGGGGTGAAGGCGAGCAGCGGGATCGGTGAGCGGTAGCGGGAGAGCCGGCGGGCCGTGTCTCCCGACTGGGTGAAGGCCACCAGGAACTTCGCGCCGAGGAAGTCGCCCATCTCGGCGGCGGCCCGGGCGACCGCGCCGCCCTGGGTGCGCGGCTTGTTCCGCTCGGTCAGCGGCGGCAGACCCCCCGCCAGCATGTCCTCCTCGGCCGCCGCGACGATCTTCGCCATGGTGCGCACGGTCTCGATCGGGTACTTGCCGACGCTGGTCTCGCCGGAGAGCATCACCGCGTCCGCGCCGTCGAGGACGGCGTTGGCGACGTCGGAGGCCTCGGCACGGGTCGGGCGGGAGTTGTCGATCATCGAGTCCAGCATCTGGGTGGCGACGATGACCGGCTTGGCGTTGCGTTTGGCGAGCTTGACGGCGCGCTTCTGGACGATCGGGACCTGTTCCAGGGGCATCTCCACGCCCAGGTCGCCGCGCGCGACCATGACGCCGTCGAAGGCGGCGACGATGTCGTCGATGCTCTGGACCGCCTGCGGCTTCTCGACCTTGGCGATCACCGGGAGGCGGCGGCCCTCGTCGTCCATGATGCGGTGGACGTCCTGGATGTCCCTGCCGCTGCGGACGAAGGAGAGGGCGATGACGTCGAAGCCGGTGCGCAGTGCCCAGCGCAGGTCGTCCTCGTCCTTCTTGGAGAGGGCGGGGACGGAGACGGCGACGCCGGGGAGGTTCAGGCCCTTGTGGTCGGAGATCACGCCGCCCTCGACCACCCGGGTGCGGACCCGGGGGCCGTCGACGGCGGTGACCTCCAGGCACACCTTGCCGTCGTCCACGAGGACGCGTTCGCCGGGGGCGACGTCGGCGGCGAGACCGGCGTAGGTGGTGCCGCACCGGTGGCGGTCTCCTTCGACGCCCTCTTCCACGGTGATGGTGAAGGTGTCGCCGCGTTCAAGGAGTACCGGTCCTTCGGCGAAGCGGCCGAGCCTGATCTTCGGGCCTTGAAGGTCGGCGAGGATTCCGACACTGCGGCCGGTTTCGTCGGCCGCCTTACGCACGCGCTGATAACGCTCCTCGTGTTCGGCGTGAGTGCCGTGGCTGAGGTTGAAGCGGGCGACGTCCATTCCGGCCTCGACCAGTGCCTTGATCTGGTCGTACGAGTCGGTGGCGGGCCCCAATGTACAGACGATCTTCGCTCGGCGCATGAGTCGAGCCTATGCCTTACCCGCGGGTAGACAATCGGCGCTGTATGACTACTCAACACACTCTGGGTAAAGGGTTTTTGACAACTGTTGAATTGTGCGGCGACCCGCTCCTATGAGCGATTTCCCGGCACGGTCACCAGATCGCAACCTTCCGGACCTGTTGCAGTAGGTCATGCTCAGGTCAGAATCTACGCGCGTCGTTGACCATGCGCCAAGGAGACCGAGAGATGCCGCTGAACCGCCGGAAGTTCCTGAAGAAGTCCGCCGCCACCGGGGCGGGAGTGGCGATCGCCGGTGCGGCGACGACTCCGGCGGCCGAGGCGGCGGAGCAGAAGAAGCCCGGACACCCCGTGAAGCGGTACTCCCTGACGGTCATGGGCACCACCGACCTGCACGGCCACGTCTTCAACTGGGACTACTTCAAGGACGCGGAGTACGCCGACAAGGCCGGCAACGCGATGGGCCTCGCCCGGATCTCCACCCTGGTCGACCAGGTGCGCGAGGAGAAGGGCCACTGCAACACGCTGCTGCTGGACGCCGGTGACACCATCCAGGGCACCCCGCTGACCTACTACTACGCCAAGGTCGACCCGATCACCGCCAAGGGCGGCCCGGTGCACCCGATGGCGCAGGCGATGAACGCGATCGGGTACGACGCGGCGGCGCTCGGCAACCACGAGTTCAACTACGGAATCGAGACCCTGCGCCGGTTCGAGGACCAGCTGGACTTCCCGCTGCTCGGCGCCAACGCGGTCGACGCCAAGACGCTCAAGCCGGCCTTCCCGCCCTACTTCGTCAAGACGTTTCACGTGCCGGGCGCCAAGCCGGTCAAGGTCGCCGTCCTCGGTCTGACCAACCCGGGCATCGCCATCTGGGACAAGGCCTACGTGCAGGGCAAGCTGAAGTTCGAGGGCCTGGAGGAGCAGGCCGCGAAGTGGGTGCCGAAGCTGAAGGCGCTGGGCGCGGACGTGGTCGTGGTCTCCGCCCACTCGGGCACGTCGGGCACGTCGTCGTACGGCGACCAGGTGCCGTACGTGGAGAACGCGGCCGCCAACGTGGCCAAGCAGGTGCCGGGCATCGACGCGATCCTGGTCGGCCACGCGCACCTGGAGATCCCGGAGCTGAAGGTCGTCAACGAGCAGACCGGCAGGACCGTCGTCCTGTCCGAACCGCTGTGCTACGCCGAGCGGCTCACCCTCTTCGACATCGAGCTGGTGTTCAGCAAGGGCAGGTGGGAGGTCGAGTCGGTCTCCGCCTCGCTGCGCAACTCCAACTCCGTCGCCGACGACCCGAAGATCACCAAGCTGCTCGAGGACGAGCACAAGAAGGTCGTCGCGTACGTCAACCAGGTCGTGGGCCGGGCGACCGAGACGCTGACCACGGTCGACGCCCGCTACAAGGACGCCCCGATCATCGACCTGATCACCAAGGTCCAGGAGGACGTGGTCAAGGCGGCGCTCGCGGGCACCGAGTACGCCTCGCTGCCGGTGATCGCGCAGGCCTCGCCGTTCTCCCGGACCTCCGAGATCCCGGCCGGCGACGTGACCATCCGGGATCTGTCGAGCCTGTACGTGTACGACAACACGCTGGTCGCGAAGCTGATGACGGGCGCCCAGGTGCGCGCCTACCTGGAGTACTCGGCGGAGTACTACGTCCAGACCGCCGCCGACGCCGCCGTCGACGTCGAGAAGCTGACCAACGCCGGCGGCCGCCCGGACTACAACTACGACTACGTCTCGGGCCTGTCGTACGACATCGACATCGCGCAGCCGGCCGGGTCGCGGATCAAGAACCTGACCTTCGGCGGGGCCGCGCTGGACGACACCCGGCAGTTCGTGCTCGCGGTGAACAACTACCGGGCCAACGGCGGCGGTGCCTTCCCGCATGTCGCCACGGCCAAGGAGCTGTGGTCGGAGTCGACGGAGATCCGCACCAGGATCGCGGAGTGGGTCACCGCGAAGGGCGTCCTGGACCCGAAGGACTTCGCGTCCGTGGACTGGAAGCTCACGCGGAACGGCACGCCGGTCTTCTAGAGGTTCTGCAGGGTCACGTCGACGGCGTCGGCGCTCGGGCGAGCGCCGGCGCCGTCGGCATGCCCGCTCGTTCCGGCCGGACCCCTCACCTGCCGTCGACGAGCGGGATCAGCCGCTTCGCCTGCCGGGCCTGCGGCATCCGGCGCTGGGCCTCTTCGAGTCCGAAGGTGGTGAAGGCCGTTCGGGCCGGCAGCGGATACGGTTCCTTGCCGGTGAGCGTGTTGAGGATGGTGGCGCTGCGCCAGGCGGCGAGGCCGAGGTCGGGAGCGCCGACGCCGTGGGTGTGCAGTTCGGCGTTCTGGACGTACACCGCGCCGGTGACCGAGGGGTCGAGGACGAGCCGGAACTCCTCGTCGATGCGGGGGCGTTCGCTGCTGTCACGGCGCAGATAGGGGTCGAGTCCGGCGAGGATGCGGCCGAGGGGGCGTTCGCGGTAGCCGGTGGCGAGGACGACCGCGTCGGTGGTGAGCCGGGAGCGGCTGCCCTGCTGGAGGTGCTCCAGATGGAGTTCGACCTTGGTCGTGGCGATCCGGCCGGCCGTGCGGACCCGGACGCCGGGGGTGAGGACGGCGTCGGGCCAGCCGCCGTGCAGGGCGCGCCGGTACAGCTCGTCGTGGATGGCGCCGAGCGTCCCGGTGTCGATGCCCTTGTGCAGCTGCCATTGGGCGGCGACCAGCCGGTCACGGACCGGTTCGGCGAGGGCGTGGAAGTAGCGGGTGTAGTCGGGCGTGAAGTGCTCCAGGCCGAGCTTGGAGTACTCCATCGGCGCGAACGCCTCGGTACGGCCGATCCAGTGCAGTTTCTCGGCGCCGACGGGGCGGTGGCGCAGCAGGTCGAGGAAGATCTCGGCGCCGGACTGTCCGGAGCCGACGACGGTGACGTGCTCGGCGGCGAGGACGGTGTCGCGGTGGTCGAGGTAGTCGGCGGCGTGGACGACGGGCACCGCCGGCGTGTCCACCAGGGGCTTGAGGGGGTCGGGCACATACGGGACGGTCCCCACCCCGAGGACGATGTTGCGGGTGTAGGTGCGGCCCAGGGCCGCCGCCTCGCCGTCGGGGTCGAGCTGCGTGAAGTCGACCTCGAACACGTCCCGTTCGGGGTTCCAGCGGACGGCGTCGACCTGGTGGCGGAAGCGCAGCCCGGACAGGCTCTGCGCGACCCAGCGGCAGTAGGCGTCGTACTCGGCGCGGTGGATGTGGAAGCGCTCGGCGAAGTAGAAGGGGAAGAGCCGGTCGCGGGCCTTGAGGTAGTTCAGGAAGGTCCAGGGGCTGGCGGGGTCGGCGAGGGTCACCAGGTCGGCGAGGAAGGGCACTTGGACGGTGGCGCCGTCGATGAGCAGGCCGGGGTGCCAGTCGAAGCCGGGGCGCTGCTCGTAGAAGACGGCGTCGAGTTCGGCGAGCGGGTGGGCGAGGGCGGCGAGCGAGAGGTTGCACGGTCCGATGCCGATGCCGACCAGGTCGCGTGGGGAGGTGGGCTCGTGGCGTGGGGGGATGGTCATCTGGGGGTGGTTCCTTCTACGAGTTTCAGAAGCTGGGCCAGTTCGTCGGGCCGGCTGTGAGGGTTGAGGAGGGTGGCCTTGAGCCAGAGGCGGCCGTCGAGCCGGGCGCGGCCGAGGACGGCCCGGCCCTCGTGGAGCAGCCTGCGGCGGACGGCGGCCACGGCGTCGTCGTCGGCCTCGGCGGGCCGGAACAGGACCGTGCTGATGACCGGCCGGTCGTACAGCTCGAAGCCCGGGTGCTCCTGGACGAGCGCGGCGAACTCGCGGGCGCGGGCGCACACCTGGTCGACCAGGGCGCCGAGCCCGGCGCGTCCGAGGGTCTTCAGTGTGGCCGCGATCTTGAGGATGTCGGGGCGGCGGGTGGTGCGCAGGGAACGGCCGAGCAGATCGGGGAGGCCGGCCTCGGTGTCGTCTTCGGCGTTCAGGTAGTCGGCGCGGTGGTGGAGTGCGGCGAGTTCACGGGGCCGGGCGACGGCGAGGAGGCCTGCGGCGGCCTGCTGCCAGCCGAGTTTGTGCAGGTCGAGGGTGACGGTGTGGGCGGTTTCGAGCCCGGCGAGCTTGTCGCGGTGCCGGTCGCTGAAGAGGAGGCCTCCGCCGTAGGCGGCGTCGATGTGCAGGCGGGCGCCGTGTGCGGTGCACAGCCCGGCGATCTCGGGCAGCGGGTCGATGAGGCCGGCGTCGGTGGTGCCGGCGGTGGCGGCGACCAGCAGCGGGCCGGACAGCGTGGTGAGGGCCTCATGCAGGGCGGCCGGGTCGAGGGTGCCGCGCGGCGCCGGGACGACGACCGGGTCGGGCAGGCCGAGCAGCCAGGCGGCGCGCGGCAGGGAGTGGTGGGCGTTGGCACCGCAGACCAGCTGGATGTCGCCGTCGTGCGCCTCGCGGGCGAGCAGCAGGGCGAGCTGGTTGGACTCGGTGCCGCCGGTGGTGACGAGCGCGTCGGCGAGACCGGCCGCGTGGGCGAGGGCACGGGTGACCGCGGCTTCCAGGGCGGAGGCGGCCGGGGCCTGGTCCCAGGAGTCCAGGGAGGGGTTGAGGGCGCTCGCGGCCAGGTCGGCGGCGACGGCTACGGCGAGCGGCGGGCCGTGCAGGTGGCCCGCGCACAGCGGGTCGGCGGGGTCGGCGGCGCCCTCGGCGAGGATGTGCACGAGGGTCCGCAGGGCGTCGGGGTCGCCGTCGTCCGGCAGGACGTCCCCGACGGCGTCTGCGACCCGTGCGGCGACCGCCTCCGGCCCGCCGGCGGGCAGCGGGCCGCCGCGCGCCCGGCCACCGGCCGCGAGCGCGTCGAGGACGGTGCCGAGGAGGGGCCGCAGGGCGTCGGGGCCGTCGGGACCTGAGGCGAGGGGCGGCGGCGTGCTCATGGCTTTCCTCCGGGGCGCGAGGACGGTGTTCGGAGGTTTCCGCGCGGACGTTTCCGTCCGGGGTCTTCCAGCTTGTACGGGAGGAGGGCCGCGCGTCCCGAAAGGCTGACGATCAGTACCCGAAAGTGGGTACTGCCGTGCGAGGAAAACGTGTTGGGGAGGTGGCCGCGCGCGCTACCGTCGGTCGGATGGTTGACGCGTGGATGATCGATGTGCCCGGTGAGCGGGTGCTGGTGCGCGACCTCGGTCCGGCGGACGAGGGGCCGCTGCTCACGCTGTTCGAGGAGTGCGAGGACTGGTTCGTGGCGGCGACGGGGCTGCCGTCGGGGCCGGGTGACGTGCAGAGCCTGTTCTACGCGTTGCCGGAGGGTGCGGACCCGGACGACAAGGTGCTGCTGGTGCTGGAGCGGGACGGGGTGGTGGCGGGTGTGGTGGACGCCGTGCGCGACCATCCGGAGCCCGGGGCGGTGGCGGTGGGGCTGTTCCTGCTGGCGCCCTGGGCGCGCGGGCGGGGCCTCGGCCGGGCCCTGGCCACCTCTCTGCTGGCCCGTGCCGAGGGCGCCTCGGTGGTGACGGCCACGGTCCCGCCCGGCTGGCCCCCCGGCGAACGCTTCCTGCGCCGGCTCGGTTTCGCTCTGGACACCGAAGCACCGCCCCGACCCGCCGGCACCGACCGACGACCGGGCCCACGCGAGGAATCCCTACGCCGGGCGACCCTGCGCCCCGCCACAACCTAGCCGCGCCACCTGCGGCCACTACCGGCCCACCGAAGACCGGCCCGGTCGACGGCCAGGACTGAGGCCTGCCGGAGGCCGGTTCGGGCGGCGGCCAGGGCTGAGGCCCGCCGAAGACCGGTCCGGGCAGCGGCCAAGGCGGAGGCCCGCGGATGGCCGGTTCGGGCGGCGGGAGATGCCACAGCCCGCCAGGGGACGGACCCGGCCGGCAGCACCGGCACATCCCCGGACCGGGCAGCGGCCAGGACGCGCGCCCGGCGAAAGCCGGCCCGGGTGGCGGTCGAAACCCCGCCGAAGCCGGCCAGGCGCCACGCGGTACCGCAGCCCGCCAGGCGAACGACCAGCCGGCACCGCCGGACACCGGCCCGGGGCGTCGGGCGGTGACGGCCCGCCGCAGGACGGACCTGTCGACAGCACCGGCACACCGAAGGACGACCCAGGCGGCGGCCAGGACTCGCGCCCGGCGAAAGCCGGCCCGGGCTGCGGTCAGGACTCGCGCCCGCCGGAGGCCGGGCGGCTGGGGGCTCGAGTCGGCCGTGGGCGGACGGCCCCGGGCCGCCGCCGGTCCGTGCCTCTGGCGCCGGGGTCGGTCTATGCCTCTTGGGTGGCCTTCTCCTTGCTGCTCTCTCCCTGCTGCTCCTGTTCGCCCCGCACGCGGAGGGCGCGGGCGAGGTCGTCGAGGCGGTCGGCGAGGGTGCGGCGCAGGGCCGGGGTGAGGTCGGCGTCGCGCAGGCAGGCCTCGCCGAGGCGCAGGTTCTCGGTGTCCACGGCGTGCGCCGGGAAGGCCCAGCGGCCGGCGGCGACGGCGATGGCGGGGCCGCGGCGGGCGGCGACGGTGACGGCGTCCTCGTAGAAGCGCGACACGTACTCCCGTACCAGTTCGGCCTGTTCGGGCTGCCAGAAGCCCTGCGCGGTGGCCGTGAAGAGGTAGTTGGACAGGTCGTCGCCGGCGAACATCGCCGCCCAGGCGGCCCGCTTGGCCTCCGGTTCGGGCAGGGCGGCACGGCAGCGGGCGGCGCCCTCCTGGCCGGTGGCGCTCGGGTCGCGCTCCAGCTCGGCGGCGATGGCGGCCTCGTCGGTGGCGCCGAGCACGGCGAGCCGGCCGAGGATGCGCCAGCGCAGTTCGGGGTCGAGTTCCGGCCCGCCGGGGACCGTGCCGTCGGCGAGCCAGGCGGCGATGGTGTCCGGGTGGGCGGCCACGCCGATCAGGTGGCGTACGGCGATCAGGCGCAGGCCGGGATGGTCGCCGTCCTCGGTGCGCCGCAGCAGGTCGCGGCAGAGGGAGGTCAGCGTGGCCAGGGCGGCCGGGCGGTCCTCGGCCTTCAGGTACTGGTCGGCGATCTGCCCGGAGGCGAAGGCGAGGACGCCCTGGACGACGGCCAGGTCGGTCTCGCGCGGCAGGTGGGCGCGGGCCGTCTCCAGGTAGGCGGCGGGCGGGAGTTCGCCGTCGCGCACGGCGTCCCTGAGGGCGTTCCAGACGACCGCGCGGGTGAGCGGGTCGGGCAGGCCGGACAGGCCGGTGCGCAGCGCCTCGAAGGAGCCGTCGTCGAAGCGGACCTTGGCGTAGGTGAGGTCGCCGTCGTTGAGCAGGAGCAGCGCGGGCCGCTTGCCGATGGGCTGCGGGGCGGTCTGCGGGACGTCGAGGTCGAGGCGCTCGCGCAGCACGAGCCGGCCCTCGTCGGCGAGGTCGTGGTCGTACAGGCCGGCGGTGAGGCGGTGCGGGCGGCTGCCCGCGCGGTCGACGGTCAGCGTGCGGGTGCCGTCGGCGGAGGCGATCACGGGCGTGAGCGTGTCGACGCCGATGGTGCGCAGCCAGTTGTCGGCCCAGGCGTGCACGTCGCGGTCGGTGGCCGAGGCGAGTGAGTCGATGAAGTCGGCGAGGGTGGCGTTGCCGAACTTGTGCCGGGCGAAGTGGGTGTTGATGCCGGCGAGGAAGTCCTTCTCGCCGAGCCAGGCGGCCAGCTGGCGCAGCGCGGAGGCGCCCTTGGCGTAGGAGATGCCGTCGAAGTTGAGCAGCGCGGAGGCGGTGTCCTCGACGGCCTCGGGGGCGACGGGGTGGGTGGTGGGCCGCTGGTCGGCGTCGTAGCCCCAGGCCTTGCGGGTGACGCCGAACTCGGTCCAGGGGTCGGTGAACCGGGTGGCCTCGGCGGTGGTCTGGTAGCCCATGTACTCGGCGAAGGACTCGTTCAGCCAGATGTCGTCCCACCACTTGAGGGTGACGAGGTCGCCGAACCACATGTGGGCCATCTCGTGCGCGATGACCATGGCGCGGGTCTGCCGCTCGGTTTCGGTGACGGCGGAGCGGTAGACGAAGTCGTCGCGGAAGGTGACCAGGCCCGGGTTCTCCATGGCGCCCGCGTTGAACTCGGGGACGAACGCCTGGTCGTAGGAGTCGAAGGGGTACGGCTCCTCGAACTTCTCGTGGTAGCGGTCGAAGCACGCGCGCGTGACGTCGAGGATCTCGTCGGCGTCGGCGTCGAGGTACGGCGCGAGGGAGCGGCGGCAGTGGATGCCGAAGGGCAGTCCGCGGTGCTCGGTGCGCACCGTGTGCCAGGGGCCCGCGGCGACGGCGGCGAGGTAGGTGGAGATCAGGGGGGTGGGCGCGGCCTGCCAGACGCCGTCGCCGCGCCGCTCGGTGATGCCGTTGGCGAGGACGGTCCAGCCCTCGGGTGCCTTCACGGAGATCTGGAAGACGGCCTTGAGGTCGGGCTGGTCGAAGGCGGCGAAGACCCGCTGGACGTCGTCCATGAACAGCTGCGTGTAGACGTACGTCTCGCCGTCGCTGGGGTCGGTGAAGCGGTGCATGCCCTCGCCGGTGCGGGAGTAGCGCATGACCGTGTCGATGTGGAGTTCGTGCTCGCCCGCGGTGAGGTTCTTCAGCGGCAGCCGGTCCCCGTGCAGCGTCTTCGGGTCCAGGGGCTGCCCGTCGAGCGTGACCCCGCGCAGCTCGGCGGGCTTCAGCTCGACGAACGTGTCCCCGTCGGACCGAGCGGTGAACCGGATCGCGGTGCGGGAGCCGAAGGTCTCCTCACCGGTGGTGAGGTCCAGTTCGACCGTGTAGCGGTGGACATCGAGGAACTGTGCTCGGAGCTGCGCCTCATCGCGCGTGAGTACGGACATGCAGGCCATGCTGCCTGATGGGACCGGCAGCGCACAGGGGCGGACCGGTACACGGCTTATGTCCGGTCCGCGCCCCCCGCCCCCGCGGGGGCGTCCGTGGCTCAGCGCCCGTTGGTGTCCTCGGCGATGCGCTCGTGGTGGCGGATGACCTCGGCGATGATGAAGTTCAGGAACTTCTCGGCGAACGCCGGGTCGAGCTTGGCGTTCTCGGCGAGGCTGCGCAGCCGCTCGATCTGGCGGGCCTCTCGCGCAGGGTCGGCGGGCGGCAGCTGGTGCACGGCCTTGAGCCTGCCGACCTGCTGGGTGGCCTTGAAACGCTCGGCGAGCATGTGGACGACGGCCGCGTCGATGTTGTCGATGCTGTCGCGCAGCCGCTCCAGTTCCTGGCGGATCTCGGGGTCCACGTCACCGCTACCGGTGTTGCTGGTGGTCATGGGCGTCCACCCTATGCGGTCGGCGAGCCCCGCCTACGGGGTGTCCGGAGAGTGGATCATCGGTGGATCGCCGGGGTCGGGGACACGGTCGCTCCAGCCGCCGGGGACGCTGCGGCCCTGCTGGGCGCGGAAGCGGACGGGGGCGAGGCCCACGCGGCGGGTGAAGAGCCGGGAGAAGTAGGCGGGGTCGTCGTAGCCGACGCGACGGGCCACGGCCGCGACGGGCAGGTCGGTGGCGGCGAGGAGTTCCTTGGCGCGGCCGAGGCGGATGCCGAGGAGGTAGTCCTTGGGACTGCATCCGGCGGCCCGGCGGACCGCGCCGCGCAGCTCCGCGGTGGTCATCCCGTGCCGGGCGGCGTGGTCGGCGACGCTCATCCGGGTGCAGGCGTCCCGGGCGAGGGCCTCGAGCACCTGGTCGCCGTCGGGGGCGAGGTCGGCGCGGGCGCGGCGCAGGGCGACGAGGAGTTCGTGCACGGCGGCGCCGGTCTCCACCTCCAGCAGGGGGTTGCCGCGGCGGGCGGCGCGGGCGATACGGGCGACGACCGCGCGCGGGGCGGAGGCGTCGGAGAGCGGGACGACGGGCCGCTCCGGTTCGATGTAGCCGAGGTCGGTGTACGTGGGGGTGGCGGGCCCGGCGAAGTCGACGAAGCCCTCGTCCCAGCCGGTGTCCGGATCGGGCGCGTAGTGGTGGAGCACGCCGGGGGTGAGCCACAGCAGGGCGGGTGCGGTGACGGTCGTGCGGCGGCCGTCGGCGCCCCGGTACCAGCCGCCGCCGGAGCTGATCACGACGGCCACGTGGTGGTCGAGGGTGCGCGGGCCGACCGTGGGGAGCGCGCCGTGCTGGAGGCCGACGCCGAGGCAGACCAGACCGAGGCGGTGGTGGGCGGGGCCGGGGCTGAAGAACCGCATCCAGGTCTGGTACATCGGTGCTCCTCCCGGCGTCGGCGGTGGCGGATTTTTGTCCAAGCAGCGCCGATCTTCGTCCATGGCGCGGGGGCGCCGCCAGGGGTGAGGCTGGTGCGCATGAGCGAGGTCGGGGCCGGGGGCGGACGCATGAGCGAGGTCCGGGCCGGGGGCGGACGCGTGGGCGAGGTCGGGGTGGGGCGGGCGCATGAGTGAGTTCACGGTGGGGGAATCGGAGTTCCTGCTGGACGGGCGGCCGGTACGGCTGCTGTCCGGGGCGCTGCACTACTTCCGGGTGCACGAGGCGCAGTGGCGGCACCGGCTGGCGATGCTGCGGGCGATGGGCCTGAACTGCGTGGAGACGTACGTGCCCTGGAATCTGCACCAGCCGGGGCCGGGGCGCTGCCGGGACGTGCAGGCGGTCGGCCGGTTCCTGGACGCGGTCCGCGAGGCGGGCCTGTGGGCGATCGTGCGGCCGGGTCCCTACATCTGTGCCGAGTGGGAGAACGGCGGGCTGCCGGCGTGGCTGACGGGTGAGCTGGGCCCCCGCGCACGTACCCGTGACGAACGCTATCTGTTCCATGTGCGGAACTGGTTCCGCGCTCTGCTGCCCGAGATCGTGCCCCGGCAGATCGGCCGCGGCGGTCCGGTCCTCATGGTGCAGGTCGAGAACGAGTACGGCAGCTACGGCAGCGACACCGGCTATCTGGCGGAGCTGGCCGGCCTGCTGCGGGCCGAGGGGGTCTCGGTCCCGCTGTTCACCTCGGACGGCCCCGAGGACCACATGCTGACCGGCGGCTCGCTGCCGGGTGTGCTCGCCACGGTGAACTTCGGCTCCCACGCGCGCGTGGCCTTCGAGACCCTGCGCCGCCACCGCCCCGGGGGTCCGCTGATGTGCATGGAGTTCTGGTGCGGCTGGTTCGACCACTGGGCCGGCGAGCACGTCGTACGGGACCCCGGCGAGGCCGCCGAGGCGCTGCGGGAGATCCTGGAGTGCGGGGCGTCGGTGAACCTCTACATGGCGCACGGCGGCACGAGCTTCGCGGGCTGGGCGGGCGCCAACCGGGGCGGCGGCGAGCTGCACGAGGGCACGCTGGAGCCGGACGTGACGTCGTACGACTACGACGCGCCGGTGGACGAGTACGGCCGCCCGACGGAGAAGTTCTGGCGCTTCCGCGAGGTGCTGGCCCAGTACCGCACCGGCTCCGGCCCGCTGCCCGGACTGCCGCCGCGGCCTGCCCTCCTGCGTGCTCCGGCCGAGGCCGCGCTCACCGGATGGGCGCCCTTGGGCGACGTGCTGGAGGCACTGGGCGGCGCGGAGACCGTGACCCCGGTGCCGCCGGCCTTCGAGGATCTCGGGATCACCCGGGGCCTCGTGCGCTACGTGGTGGACGTGCCGGGACCGCGGCAGCCGTACCCGCTGAGCGTGCGCGGGCTGCGGGACCTCGCGACGGTGTACGTGGACGGCGTGCGGGCCGGCGTGCTGACCGAGGAGGAGCCGGGGCTGAAGGAGCCCGTCGCGGGCCCCGCGCGCGTGGAGCTGTGGGTGGAGTCCCTGGGGAGGGTGAACTACGGGCCCCGATCGGGCGAGGCGAAGGGTGTCACGGGCGGCATCCTGCACGAGCGGCAGTACCTGCACGGGGTACGCGCGCGTGGGCTGGATCTGGACGCGTTCGCCGACGGTGTCGGGCCGGTGCCCTTCCGTGCGCTGCCCGGGGAGGGCGCTGCGGGGCTGTACCGGGGCACGCTCACCGTCCGCGGGGCCGGGGACGCCCGGCTGGAGCTGCCCGGCCGGACGCGCGGCTTCGCCTGGATCAACGGCTTCGGCCTGGGCCGCTACTGGTCGGTCGGCCCCCAGCGGTCCCTGTACGTCCCCGGGCCGGTGTTGCGGGACGGCGAGAACGAGCTGTGGCTGCTGGAGCTGCAGGGGGCCGACGCGGCCCTGCCGGCGCCCCGCCTGCTGCCCGTGTGACCGGCCGTCCGCCCGCGTACCCCGCCTACAGTGGAGGGGGGTTCCGGCGTCATTGGGGGTGTGGACGTGGCGAACGGCGGGCCGGTCGAGCACGGTTACCCGCATCTGGAGACGGTGCGGGCCGCCGTCACGGCGCTCTACAAGAGGCTGTCCTACGACACCGTCCAGACGTTCTCGGCCAGCGTGGCCCCCGCCGACGTGGCGTTCTGCGACACGGACGACCTGCATCTGCGCGCGCAGCGCGTGGCCCGCGAGATCGTGCGGCACTACCGGTTGCCGGACGCGCGCCTGATCGTCTGCTTCCGGGAGATGACGCACGCGGCGAACGTCGAACTGACGGCGGGTCCCGAGTACTTCGTGGAACTGAACGACCGCTTCCGCACCCATCGCCGGGACATCGGCGCGGCGCTGGCCCATGAGGTCGCCCACGTGTATCTGCACCGCTTGGACCTCGTCTTCCCCACCACGGCGGAGAACGAGATCCTCACGGACACGGTGGCGGCCTATCTGGGCGCGGGCTGGCTGCTGCTGGACGCGTTCCGTGAGGACGCGGTCTCCTCCCAGAAGCTCGGCTACCTCACCCCGGAGGAGTTCGGCTACGTCCTGGCCAAGCGGGCGCTGCTCTTCCACGAGGACCCCTCCGTGTGGTTCACCAGCCCGCAGGCCTACACCGCCTACGCCAAGGGCATGGCGCGGGCCCGCCGGGACGAGCAGCAGCCGCCGCTGACCGGGGCCGGCTGGGCGGGGCGCCGCCGGTACGCCCACGACCGCCGGAACACCTCCGGCGTCCAGCCGACAGCCCCGTACGCCTTCGCCCCCGACCCCACCGGTCACCTCCGCGTCTCCTTCCCCTGCCCGACCTGCCACCAGCGGATCAGGGTGCCGGTACGGGGGCGCGTCCGCGCACGTTGCGGACTGTGCCGGACGGTCCTGGAGTGCGACACGTAGCCCCGGCCTCACGGCACCTCGCCGGGGCCGCGCCGCCGGACCCCAGGGGGCCGGTACGACCCCGGTGGGCCGGTAGGACCCCGGTGGCCCGGTACGACCCCGGTGGGCCGGCAGGTCAGCCGAGGTGGTCAGACACCGCCCGCCGAGGAAGCGCCGCACAGAGCACCGCGCACACCACGAACGACCCCACCACCCACGGCATCGCATCGGCCAGCGCCCCGCTCAGGCCCTTCCCGACGGCCCCGAAGAACACCGTGCCGACCACCGCCGCCCCCAGCGCTCCCCCGAACTGCTGGGCCGTGGAGAAGATCCCGGACGCGCCGCCCGCCGACTCCCCCGGTACGGCCGACAGCACCACGTTCACCAGCGGCACCACCAGGAACCCGAGTCCCGCCCCGGCGATCAGCAGCCCCGGCACCATCGGCCACGCCCCCGTGTGTACCGCGGGCGCACCGTCGACCACGGCCCACACCCAGCCGAAGCCGCCCGCCATCATCAGCGCTCCGGTACCGAGCACCAGCCGCCCGTACCTGACGGCGAGCCCGTCCGCGGCGGGCGCGGTGAGGAAGCCGCCGGCCGAGAACGCCACCGTGACCAGCCCGGCCTGCATCGGCGTGTACCCCTCGCCGCCCTGCAGCCAGATCGCGAAGACCAGGAAGAAGCCCTGCATACCGACGGAGAACAACAGCTGGACCAGCACACCCACCGAGAACGCCGGCAGCCGGAAGGCGCGCGCCGGCAGCAGCGGTACCGTTCCGGGCCGGTGCCGCCGGGCCTCGTACACCCCGAGGCCGACCACGGCCACCGCGCCCGCCGCGAGACACGCCCAGCCCCATACCGGCCAGCCGTTCTGCCGTCCCTGCACCAGCGGCAGGACGATGGCGACCAGTCCGCCGGCCAGGACCAGGCTGCCCAGCACGTCGGGGCGGCCCGCCGACCTCTCCCGCGTGGCCGGCACCAGCAGCAGTCCGCCCACGAACGTCGCGACCGCGACCGGCACGTTCACGAGGAAGACCGAACGCCAGCCCCAGCCGAACAGATCGGCGTCGGTCAGCACTCCGCCGAGCAGGAGCCCGATCGCGGAGGCGAACCCGGCGACGGCGCCGTACATCCCGAAGGCGGCCCCGCGCTCCTTGCCCTGGAAGAGGGTGCGGAAGGAGCCGATCACCTGCGGCACCAGCACCGCCGCCAGGATGCCCTGGACCGCGCGGGCGGCTGTCAGCTGCCCCGGGGACTGCGCGATGCCGCACGCCAGACTGGCCAGCCCGAAGCCGGCGGTGCCGGCGAGGAAGAGGGGGCGGCGGCCGATGCGGTCGCCGAGGTGGCCGGAGACGATCAGCGCGGCGGCGAAGCCGAGCAGGTAGGCGGAGACGACCCACTGCAGGTCGCTCGTCGAGGCGTGCAGGTCGCGGCTGATGGACGGGACCGCCACATTGACGATGGTGCTGTCCAGGAGATCCATCAGCGCCGCGATCATCATCACGACGGCGGCGGCCCAGCGGCGCGGATGGGGTTCCGCGAGGGTGGGCGGGCTCGCGGGGGCGGTCGTGGTCATGGGGGTCTCCCTCAGCTCGAATTTATTTCGTTCGACCTAACGAAAGACTTGCATCCCCACGCCGCCGGACGCAAGTCGTTAGTTCGAGCGAACGAAATATTTGTTAGCCTGGGCTCATGACCAAGGGAGACGAGAAGCGGGACGAAGCGGCGCGCGCCGAGGTCCTCGGGCAGCTCATGGAGGTGGGGCGGGCCCACAGCGCCGTGACGGTGATGTTCCACTCGGCCGTGGCCGCCCAGCAGGGGCTGAACGCGACGGAGGAGAAGACCCTCGACTACCTCCAGCGCAAGGGTCCGCTCACCGCCAAGGACCTCGCCGAGCTGACCGGGCTCGCCCCCGCCTCCGTCACCGGCCTGCTCGACCGGCTGGAGACCAAGGGCTTCGCCCGCAGGGTCAAGCACCCGACGGACAAGCGCCGGGTGGTGGTCGAGCTGAACGAGGACAAGCTCGCCGAACTGGCCGGGTTCTTCGAGGACTGGGCGCGGGACATCGTCGAGGCGTGCGAGGAGTTCAGCACGGAGGAGCTGCGGACCGTGATCCGGTTCCTGTCGGTGATGAGCGAGCGCCAGCACGCGGCAGCGGCCCGCCTCACCGGCTGACCTCCCGCTCCCGGGCGCTCACCCCCGGGAGGGGGAAGCCCGCGGCGGGCCGCGCGGTCCAGGCGTACCGACGCCCGGCCCTGCGGCCCGTTCCTAGCCGAGCAGGTGGCTGATGCCGCCGTGGCCATCCGTTCCGTTCCAGAGCACGGCCGCCAGCCAGAAGGGGAACCAGCCCACTCGCTCCGGCAGGAAGAGGCAGGCGATGGGCCAGACGACGGGGAGGGCGGCGAACAGCAGACAGCAGCACCAGCCGCTCCTGCGGCCGACGGCGGACCGCCGTGTCGAACTCGTGGGCACCCGGCGAAGGTAAGCGGCGCCCACGGCTCGCGCATGAGTACCCGTACCTACGAGGTTCTCGGCGGTCGGCCGACCCGCTGCCCGCCGACCCCCGGCCGGCAGATCCGCTGATCGGCCGGCGAGTGCCGGGTGCCGACTCCGGACGGCCAACTGACCGGCTGACCGGCCGTGCGGCTAGGCCCCGTAGACCGCCCCCGGCGGCTCCGCGGCGGCCAGCAGTCCGCGTGCCGCCTCCCCCGCCTCGGCCGGTGTCCAACGCGCTCCCCTGTCGGTGGTGGGGCCGGGCCGCCAGCCCTCCATGACGGTGATCCGTCCGCCCTCCGCCTCGAAGACCCGGCCGGTCACGCCCGCGCCGGCGGCCGAGCCGAGCCAGACCACCAGCGGGGAGACGTTCTCGGGTGCCATCGCGTCGAAGCCGGCGTCCGGTGCCGCCATGGTCTCGGCGAAGGCGCGTTCCGTCATGCGGGTGCGGGCGGCGGGGGCCACGGCGTTGACCTGGACGCCGTAGCGGGCCAGTTCGGCCGCCGCGACCAGGGTGAGACCGACGATCCCGGCCTTGGCCGCGCTGTAGTTGACCTGCCCGACCGAGCCCAGCAGACCGGCCCCGCTGCTGGTGTGGACGACCCGGGCAGCCGGGGTGCGCCCCGCCTTGCTCTCGGCACGCCAGTGCGCGGCGGCGTGCTTCAGGGGCAGGAAATGGCCCTTGAGATGGACCCGGATCACGGCGTCCCAGTCGTCCTCGTCGAGGTTGACCAGCATCCGGTCGCGCAGGAACCCGGCGTTGCTGACGAGGGTGTCGAGCCGGCCGTACGTCTCCACGGCGGTCCGGATCAGCGCGGCGGCACCCGCACCGGTGGCGATGTCACCGCCGTGTGCGACCGCCTCACCGCCCGCGGCACGGATCTCGGCGACGACGGCGTCCGCCGGGTTCTCCGCGTTCTCCGCGCCCGGTGCCCCGTCCAATCCGACACCGAGATCGTTGACCACGACCCGCGCTCCCTCGGCCGCGAAGGCGAGGGCGTGGGCGCGGCCGAGCCCGCGGCCGGCTCCGGTGACGACGACGACCCGGCCGTCGCAGATTCCGCTCATCTCAGTTCTCCTCAGGGACGGTGGAGGCGCCCGGCGACGTGCCGCCGGCGGTCGCGGCGTCCAGGAACGCCGGCCGCTCCCCGCCCCCGTGCACCCGCAGGCTCGCCCCGCTGATGTAGCCGGCCGCGTCGGAGGCGAGGAAGACGGCGGCGGCGCCGACGTCGGCGGGGGCGGCCAGCCGGCCGAGCGGAACGGTGCGGGCGACGGCGGCGAGTCCGTGGGGGCCGCCGTAGTGCAGGTGGGCCAGTTCGGTGCGGACCATGCCGACCACGAGCGTGTTGACGCGGATGTGCGGCGCCCACTCCACGGCCATGGAGGCGGCCAGGTTCTCGAGGCCCGCCTTGGCCGCGCCGTAGGCGGCCGAACCGGGCGAGGGACGGCCGCCGCTGACGCTGCCGACCATCACGATGGAGCCGCGGCTGCGCCGCAGGTGCTCGTACGCGGCGAGGGACGCGGTCAGCGGGGTGATCAGGTTCAGCTCGACGACCTTCGCATGCCGTTCGGCATCCGCGTCGGCCAGCAGCCGGTGCGGCGTGCCGCCGGCGTTGTTGACGAGCACGTCGAGGCGGGGCAGCGCGCCGAAGAAGGCGCGGACGGCGGGCGGGTCACGCAGGTCGAGCGGGGTGAACTCGACGCCCTTCAGCGGTTGTTCGGGAGGCCTGCGGGCGCAGGCCAGGACCCGCGCGCCGGCCGCGGCGAAGGCCCGCGCGATCCCGGCGCCGACCCCCCGGGTGCCGCCGGTGACGACGACGGTCCGGCCGTGCGGCGAGTTGTCCACAGGGTGCGCGGCCGAGTTGTCCACAGGCTCTCCCGCTCGTCTTCGCCGACTGCTAGCTTCGAAGCCTCACACCTAACAAATGTTTGGTGGAAAGGCGTTGAGTGCGAAGGTAGCTGATGCGTCCATGGGTGTCTCCACCTCGTCCCCGGAAAAGGGGATTTCGCTCGTCACGGTCGACTTCCCGCCGGTGAACGCGCTGCCGGTGGCCGGATGGTTCGCGCTGGCCGGGGCCGTGCGCGCGGCGGGCCGGGACCCGGAGGTCCGGTGCGTGGTGCTGGCCGCGGAGGGGCGCGGGTTCAACGCGGGCGTGGACATCAAGGAGATACAGGCGGACGGGCAGCGCGCCCTGATCGGCGCCAACCAGGGCTGTGCCGAGGCGTTCGCCGCGGTCTACGAGTGCGAGACGCCCGTCGTCGCGGCGGTGCAGGGCTTCTGCCTGGGCGGCGGGATAGGCCTGGCGGGCAACGCGGACGCGGTGGTGGCGAGCGAGGACGCCACCTTCGGACTGCCCGAGCTGGACCGGGGCGCGCTGGGAGCCGCCACCCATCTGGCGCGGCTGGTCCCGCAGCACCTGATGCGGGCGCTGTACTACACGGGGCGCACGGCGAACGCGGCCGAGCTGCACCGGCACGGCTCGGTCTGGCGCGTGGTGCCGCGTGCGGGTCTGCGGAGGGCGGCGCTGGAGCTGGCCCGGGAGATCGCCGCCAAGGACGGCCGGCTGCTGCGCATGGCCAAGGCCGCCATCAACGGGATCGATCCGGTCGACGTGCGCCGCAGCTACCGCTTCGAGCAGGGCTTCACGTTCGAGGCCAATCTCAGCGGGCTGGCCGACCGGGTCCGCGACACGTTCGGGAGGGAGGGCGCGTAGGTGGGCGACAAGACGATGACCGCCGAGGAGGTGGTCGCGCGGCTGGAGAGCGGCATGACGCTCGGCATCGGCGGCTGGGGGTCCCGCCGCAAGCCGATGGCCCTGGTCCGGGCGCTGCTGCGATCCGGGATCGGGGATCTCACGGTCGTCTCGTACGGCGGCCCCGATGTCGGCATGCTGGCCGCGGCCGGCCGGATCCGCAAGCTGGTCACGGCCTTCGTCACGCTCGACTCGATCCCGCTGGAGCCGCACTACCGGGCGGCGCGCGAGCGCGGCGGCCTGGAGCTGACGGAGGTCGACGAGGGCATGTTCCTGTGGGGTCTGCAGGCGGCGGCGCACCGGCTGCCCTTCCTGCCGGTGCGTGCGGGAGTGGGCTCGGACGTCATGCGGGTCAACCCGGACCTCAGGACGGTGACGTCGCCGTACGCGGACGGGGAGACGTTCGTGGCCATGCCGGCCCTGCGGATGGACGCGGCCCTGGTGCACGTCAACCGTGCCGACCGGCTGGGCAACGGCCAGTGCCTGGGCCCCGACCCGTACTTCGACGACCTGTTCTGCGAGGCGGCGGACGCGGCCTACGTGTCCTGCGAACGGATCGTGGACACGGCGGAGTTGACCAAGGAGGCGGTCCCGCGGTCGCTGCTCCTCAAGCGGCTCGCCGTGACCGGTGTGGTGGAGGCACCGGGCGGCGCGCACTTCACGTCCTGCGCGCCGGACCACGGCAGGGACGAGGAGTTCCAGCGGTACTACGCGTCCACGCCGTGGCCCGAGTTCGCCGGGCGGTTTCTCGGCCGGGACGAGGGCGCGTACCGGGCGGCGGTGCGGGAGTGGCGGAAGGAGCAGGGGCGATGAATGTCACCCGGGCCGAGTACTGCGTCGTCGCGTGCGCCGAGGCCTGGCGGGGTGCCGGGGAGATCCTGGCGAGCCCGATGGGCCTGGTCCCCTCGCTGGGGGCGCGGCTGGCCCGGCTCACCTTCGCGCCGGACCTGCTGCTGACCGACGGCGAGGCACTGCTGGTCCGCCCGGACGGGACACCCGAGGGCTGGCTGCCGTACCGGCAGCATCTGGCGCTGGTGGCGGGTGGGCGCCGGCACGTGATGATGGGCGCGAGCCAGATCGACCGGTTCGGCAACCAGAACATCTCCTGCGTCGGCGACTGGGCGCATCCCCGCCGGCAGCTGCTCGGGGTGCGCGGGGCACCGCTCAACACGCTGAACAATCCGACGAGTTACTGGATCCCCCGGCACTCGCGGCGGGTGTTCGTGGAGCGGGTGGACCTGGTGTGCGGGGTGGGGTACGACCGCGCGGCGGGACTCGGCGGCACGGCCCGCTTCCATCGCCTCGTCCGGGTCGTCTCCGACCTCGGCGTGTTCGACTTCGCGACGCCGGACCGGTCGATGCGGCTGGCCTCGCTGCATCCGGGGGTGAGCGTGGAGCAGGTGCGGGAGGCGACGGGATTCGCGCTCGCGGTGCCGGACGCGGTGCCGTACACCCGGGAGCCCGAGGCGGCGGAGCTGCGGCTGATCCGTGAGGTGCTGGACCCGGGCGGGGCACGCGCGCGTGAGGTGCCGGAGGGGGTGAGGGGCTGATGGAGACCGCGCTCACCCGGCTGGTCGGGGTCCGCCATCCGATCGTGCAGACGGGGATGGGCTGGGTGGCCGGACCGCGGCTGGTCTCGGCGGCGGCGAACGCGGGCGCCCTCGGCATCCTGGCCTCCGCGACGATGACGCCGGACCAGCTGCGCGAGGCGATACGGGAGGTCCGGTCCCGGACGGACGCGCCGTTCGGGGTGAACCTCCGGGCCGATGCGGGTGATGCGGGCGAGCGGGTGCGGATCATGCTGGAGGAGGGCGTCCGGGTGGCCTCCTTCGCCCTGGCCCCCTCGCGCGAGCTGATCACCCGGCTCAAGGAGGCGGGTGTGGTGGTCGTCCCGTCCGTGGGGGCGCGGCGGCACGCCGAGAAGGTGGCGGCGTGGGGTGCGGACGCGGTGATCGTGCAGGGCGGCGAGGGCGGCGGGCACACCGGCGAGGTGGCGACGTCCGTGCTGCTGCCGCAGGTGGTGGACGCGGTGCGGATACCGGTGGTGGCGGCGGGCGGCTTCTTCGACGGGCGTGGCCTGGTGGCGGCACTGGCGTACGGGGCGGCCGGGGTGGCGATGGGGACGCGGTTCCTGCTCACCTCCGACTCGACGGTGCCGGACGCGGTGCGGGCCAGGTATCTGGCGGCGACGGTCCGGGACGTCACGGTGACCCGGGCGGTGGACGGGCTGCCGCACCGGATGCTGCGCACGGAGCTGGTGGACGCGCTGGAGCGGTCGGGCCGCGTACGGGCGTTCGCCCGCGCGGTCCGGGAGGCGGCGGGTTTCCGGCGGCTGTCGGGGCTCACCTGGCGGCAGCTGGTCCGTGACGGGCTGGCGCTCAGGCACGGCAGGGAGCTGTCCTGGAGCCAGGTGCTGCTGGCCGCGAACACACCGATGCTGCTGAAGTCGGCGATGGTGGACGGCCGTACGGACCTCGGGGTGATGGCGGCCGGGCAGGTCGCCGGTGTGATCGACGACCTGCCGTCGTGCGCGGAGCTGGTGGGGCGGATCGTGACGGAGGCGGAGGAGGTGCTGGAGACGCTGAGCGGGCTCAGAGCCGTTCGATGATCGTCACGTTGGCCTGGCCGCCGCCCTCGCACATCGTCTGCAGGCCATAGCGGCCGCCGGTGCGCTCCAGTTCGTGCAGCAGGGTCGTCATCAGGCGGACGCCGGTGGCGCCGAGCGGGTGGCCGAGGGCGATCGCTCCGCCGTTGACGTTGACCTTGTCGGGGTCGGCGCCGGTCTCCTTGAGCCAGGCGAGGACGACCGGCGCGAAGGCCTCGTTGATCTCCACCAGGTCGATGGCGTCGATGGTCAGGCCGGTCCGGCGCAGCGCGTGTGCGGTGGCCGGGATGGGGGCGGAGAGCATGCGGATGGGGTCCTCGCCGCGTACGGAGAGGTGGTGGACGCGGGCGCGGGGGCGCAGCCCGTGGTCCCGTACCGCCCGCTCCGAGGCGAGCAGCAGGGCGGCGGCCCCGTCGGAGACCTGGGAGGAGCAGGCGGCGGTGACGGTGCCGCCGTCGAGGACGGGCCTGAGCGCGGCCATCTTCTCCAGGGAGGTGTCCCGGCGCGGGCCCTCGTCCACGGTGACCTCGCCGTAGGGGACGGTCTCGCGCTCGAAGCGGCCCGTGTCGATCGCCCAGATCGCCCGCCGGTGCGAGCGCAGGGCGAACTCCTCCTGGTCCTCCCGGCCGATGCCCCACCGGGCGGCGATCATCTCGGCGCCGGCGAACTGGTTGACGGGCTGGTCGCCGTAGCGGGCGCGCCAGCCGGTGCTGCCGTGGAAGGGGCCGTCGGTCAGGCCGAGGGGGGCGGCGGCCTGCCGGGAGGCGAAGGCGATGGGGATCTGCGACATGTTCTGGACCCCGCCCGCGACCACCAGGTCCTGGGTGCCGGAGAGCACGGCCTGCGCGGCGAAGTGCACGGCCTGCTGGGAGGAGCCGCACTGCCGGTCGACGGTGACGCCCGGCACCTCCTCGGGGAGTCCGGCGGCCAGCCAGCAGGTGCGGGCGATGTCCCCGGCCTGCGGCCCCACCGCGTCCAGACAGCCGAAGACGACGTCCTCGACGGCGGCGGGGTCGATTCCGGTCCGCCGCACCAGCGCGGTGAGCACATGCGCGCCCAGGTCGGCCGGGTGGACGGCGCCGAGCCCTCCTCCGCGCCGCCCGACGGGCGTACGGACCGCTTCGACTATGTAGGCCTCGGCCATGGCGACTCCCTCGGCTGGAACGGGTGTTATGCGCGTACGGCGATCCCGTCCAGCACCATCGACAGGTACTGGCGGGCGATCTCCTCCGGGCTGTGCTGTCCGCCGGGCCGGTACCAGGAGGCGGCGACCCACACGGTGTCCCGCACGAACCGGTAGGTGAGCCGCACGTCCAGGTCGGCGCGGAAGACCCGCTCGGCCACGCCGCGTTCCAGCGTGGACAGCCATGCCTTCTCGAACCGGCGCTGTGACTCGGCGAGGAAGGCGAACCGGTCCTGGTCGACGAGCTGTCTGCTCTCCTTCTGGTAGATCGCGACGGCGGCGCGGTGCCGGTCGATCTCCCGGAAGGACTCGGTGACCAGGGCCTGCAGCGTCTCGCGGGGGCCGAGTCCGGAGGCGAGGACGGTGTCGTAGCCGTCCCACAGCTCGTCGAGGAAGGTGCGCAGGATCTCCTCGAGCATCGACTCCTTGGAGTCGAAGTGGTAGTAGAGGCTGCCCGCGAGCATCCCGGCGTGATCGGCGATCTTGCGGACGGTGGTGGCGTTGTAGCCGTGCTCGGCGAAGACCTCGGCAGCGGTGCTGAGGAGTTCGCCGCGCCGGGCCGCCGCCGCGGTCACCTGGGGCTTCTTCTTGGTCGGCACGCACCCATTGTGGTCTGCCCCGGCCGTCAGGGATGCCGGCTGCTGACGGCGACGACCTCGCCGGTCATGTAGGAGGAGTAGCCGGAGGCGAGGAACACGATCACGTTGGCCACCTCCCAGGGCTCCGCGTACCGCCCGAAGGCCTCCCGCGCGGTGAGTTCCTCGAGCAGTTCGGCGGAGGTGACCTTCACCAAGTGCGGGTGCATGGCGAGGCTGGGGGCGACCGCGTTGACCCGCACGCCGTACGCGGCGGCCTCGATCGCCGCGCACCGGGTCAGTGCCATCACCCCGGCCTTGGCGGCGGCGTAGTGCGCCTGGCCTGCCTGGGCGCGCCAGCCGACGACGGATGCGTTGTTGACGATCACCCCGCCGCCGGTCTCGCGCAGGGCGCGCAGGGCCGCGCGCGTGCACCGGAAGGTGCCGTTCAGGGTGACGTCCAGGACGCGGGTCCACTGCTCGTCGGTCATGTCGACGAGATCCGACGTGCCGCCGAGGCCCGCGTTGTTGACGACGACGTCGAGCCGTCCGTGCTCGGCCACGGCCGCGTCGAACAGCGCCCGGACCTGCGCTTCGTCGGTGACGTCGCACGGCACGGCGGCCACCGCGCCCGGGAACTCGCGGCCCAGTTCGGCCGCGTGCTCCTTCAGCCGGCGCGGGTGGGCATCGCTGACGATCACGCGCGCGCCCTCCTCCAGGAACCGGCGCGCGGTCGCCCCGCCGATACCGGCACCGGCCGCGGCGGTGATGACGGCGGTACGTCCCCGCAGCAGTCCGTGCCCGGGTACGTAGGCCGGGCTCTCGACTCCTGTCATGGGGCCACGCTAACCTACCAAACACTTGTTAGGGAAGGACGGTGACAGCGACCGTGGACCTGACCCACTGCGAGGCCGACGAGGAGTTCCGCGCCGAGGCCCGGGCCTGGCTCGAGGCGCACGTGCCGCGCACCCCGCTGCCGTCCCTGGAGACGGCGGAGGGCTTCGCGGCACACCGCGCCTGGGAGGCCGAACTGGCCGCGGACCGCTGGTCGGTGGTGTCGTGGCCGGAGCGGTACGGCGGCCGGGACGCGGGGCTGCTGCGGTGGCTGGTGTTCGAGGAGGAGTACTGGGCGGCGGGCGCGCCGGGCCGGGTCGGCCAGAACGGCGTCAGCCTGCTCGCACCGACGCTCTTCGACCACGGCACGGAGGAGCAACGCGCGCGCGTGCTGCCGCCGATGGCCTCCGGCGAGGTGGTCTGGGCGCAGGCCTGGTCGGAGCCGGAGGCGGGTTCGGACCTGGCCTCGCTCACCTCCAGGGCGGTACGGACGGGCGGCGGCTGGCGGGTGAGCGGGCAGAAGACGTGGTCCTCGCGGGCGGCCTTCGCGGACCGGGCCTTCGGGCTGTTCCGCAGCGACCCGGCGGCGGGAAAGCCCCATCAGGGGCTGACCTACCTGATGTTCGATCTGCGCGCACCCGGCGTCACCGTCCGCCCGATCGCCCGCCTCGACGGCAGACCCGCCTTCGCGGAGCTGTTCCTGGACGAGGTGTTCGTGCCGGACGAGGACGTGATCGGCGAGCCCGGGCAGGGCTGGCGGATCGCGATGGCCACGGCGGGCAACGAACGCGGGCTCACCCTGCGCTCCCCGGGCCGCTTCCTCGCCTCCGCGGACCGGCTGCTGGGCCTGTGGCGGGCCGAGGGCTGTCCGGCGCACGAGCGGGAGAGGGTGGCCGAGGCGCTGATCGGCGCGCGCGCCTACCAGCTCTTCACCTACGCGGCCGCCTCCCGTTTCCTCGACGGTGCCCGGCTCGGCCCGGAGTCCAGCATGAACAAGGTCTTCTGGTCCGAGCTGGACCTCGCGCTGCACGAGACGGCGCTGGATCTGCTGGGAGCGGAGGGCGAGGCGGCGGACTCCGCCTGGTCCGAGGGGTATGTCTTCGCGCTCGCCGGCCCGATCTACGCGGGGACGAACGAGATCCAGCGCGACATCATCGCCGAGCGGCTGCTCGGCCTGCCGAAGGGACGCCGCTGATGCGCTTCCTCCCCGACGCCGGGCAGCGCGCGTTCGCCGACTCGCTGCACGCGATGCTGAGCGCGGCGCGGACCCCGTCGGTGGCACGGGACTGGAGTCGCGGTGACCTCACGAGCGGCCGTGCGTTGTGGTGCCGTCTCGCGGAGGCAGGGGTGTTCGAGCTCGCGGTCCCGGAGAAGTACGGCGGGGTGGGGCGGCACCCGGTGGAACTCGCCCTGGCGTGCGTGGAGCTGGGCCGGCACGCGGTGCCCGGTCCGGTCGCCGAGACGGTGGGCGCGGCGGTCCTGCTCGCCGCGCTGGACGATCCGGCTCCCGCCGAACGGCTCCTGCCCCGCCTGGTCTCCGGCGAGTCGCCCGCGACCCTGTCCCTGGACACGCCGTACATCCTGGACGCGGACGCGGCCGGCACACGGCTGACCGTGCGGGGCGGCCCCGACGGCGCGCGGCACTCCGCCGGCGGCAGCCGGCGACCCGTCGGCGGCGGCTCCGCGCAGGGCGGTGGCGGGCCCGCCGAACTGCTCCTCGCTCCTGCGCCCTCCGCCCCGGGGAGCCCCTGTCTCGACCCGGCACGCCGGCTCTTTCCCACCGCGACCGCCGGAGAACTCCTCGCCGCCGGTGCGCAGGTGGCCACCGCCGCCGGTCAGGCCCTCGACTGGGCCCGCCTGGCCACCGCCGCCCAGGCCCTCGGCATCGGCTTCGCCCTGCTCGACCAAACGGTCGGCCACGTCCGCCGGCGCACCCAGTTCGGCGTCCCCATCGGCTCCTTCCAGGCGGTCAAGCACCGCCTGGCCGACGCGAAGACCGCGCTCGAGTTCGCCCGCCCCCTGCTCTTCGGCGCGGCCCTGTCGATGCGCCCGGCGGACGTGGCCGCCGCCAAGCTCACGTGCTGCGAGGCGGCCCGCACCACCGCCCGCACGGCGCTGCAGCTGCACGGCGCGATCGGGTACACGGCGGAGTGCGACCTGTCCCTGTGGCTGACCAAGGCCCGCGCGCTGCGCACGGCGTGGGGCACGCCCGAGGAATGCCGGGACCTGGTCCTCACCGAGGCCCTCAGCCCCGGCTGATGAGGCCCGCGGCGCGTGCGGCCGTCAGCCAGCTGGGGAACTCGCCGACGAGACGGTCGTACAGCTCGTCGTCGGTGACCCGCCGCGGGTCCTGGCCGGCGTGGAAGAAGCCGGCGTTGTCCACGATCCGCTTGCCGGGCACCGCCAGCTCGTCCAGTCGGCGCAGGAACTCGAACTGCCGGCTGCCCGGGTCGCCGAAGCCGACGAACTGCCAGAACAGCGGGAGTCTCGCCGCCTTGCACAGGTAGCGTTCGGCGGCGAGCTTGTTGATCGGGCCGCCGTCGGTCTGGAAGACGACCAGGGCGGGGTCGGTGGCGCCGCTGTCGAGGTAGTGGTCGATGACGGCGTCCATCGCCAGGTGGTAGCTGGTCCTGCCCATGTGCCCGAGTCCGGCGGCGATCCGCCCGATGCGGCCCTCGTGTCCGTCGAGGGCGATGTCGGTGACCGCGTCGACGTCGGTGGAGAAGAACACCACCGGCACCCGTCCGTCGTCGTCCAGGTGGGCCGACAGGCCAAGTACCCGGTCGGCGAGGGCCTGCACGCTGCCGTCGGCGTAGTACGGCTTCATCGAGCCGGAGTAGTCGACCACGAGGTAGACGGCGGCCCGCAGCCCGTCCAGGCCGTGCTTGCGCAGGGACACCCCGGCCGAGCGGTAGGCGCCGGCGAGCGCGGGCGCGGTCTCCTCCACCTTGCGCAGACTGATCGCCGCCATGGTCCCCCCTCGGCCTTCCGGGGGCCGAGCCTACGTGATCACGGGCCCCGGGGGTCGCCGCTGTCACCATGGTTGGATATTTTGTTCGCCGCCGCCCCCACCGGCTCATCCCGTCCCATTTCTTCCTTCCGAGGAGCCGGCCGTGGCCGCCGAGTCCGTCGTGACCCCCTGCTTCCGCCATCCACAGGTGGAGCCCTACGTCCGCTGCACCCGCCCTGTCTGCCCGTCCTGCACGCCGGGCCGGGTCCGCGGGGCCCTGCCGGCTGCGCCGCCGGTCCTCGCCTGGGCCGAGGTCTCGGGTCTCCGGGAAGGCGCGGTCGCATGAGAAAGGCCGGAATCCTGCTGTTCGCGGCCGTGCCGGTGCTGGTCACGGCCGTGGTGTACGCCGTCGGTCCCGGCCAGTCCGGTTCCTCGGACGAGGGCAAGGACGTCTCGGCGAGCCAGGGGACGCGGGACGCGGACGAGGAGGTCATCGCCGACGCCCCGCCGGGGCTGGCCGCGCCCGCGAAGAAGGAACTGGCGCAACGGCTCGTGGCGAGCGCCGAGAACTCCACGCTGGACTGGCGGTCCGCGTACGGCTACATCGAGGACATCGGCGACGGGCAGGGCTACACCGCCGGCATCATCGGTTTCTGCACCGGCACCCATGACCTGCGCACCCTGGTCGAGCGCTACACCAAGGCCCACCCGGGCAACGGTCTGGCGAGGTATCTGCCCGCGCTGCGCAAGGTCGACGGCACGGACTCCCACGAGGGCCTGGACCCGGGGTTCACCGCGGCCTGGAAGGCGGAGGCGAAGGTCCCGGCGTTCCGCGCGGCGCAGGACGAGGAGCGCGACCGCGTCTACTTCGACCCGGCCGTCCGGCTCGCCAAGCTGGACGGACTGGGCACGCTGGGCCAGTTCGTGTACTACGACGCGATGGTCTTCCACGGCCCCGGCACCGGCCCCAACAGCTTCTACGGCCTGCGCGAACGCGCCATGAAGGAGGCCGACACCCCCTCCGACGGCGGCAGCGAGAAGAGCTACCTCGACATCTTCCTGGACATCCGCCGCAAGGCCATGAAGGCCAAGAAGGCCGGCCTGGACACGTCTCGCATCGACACGGCCCAGCGCCGGTTCCTCTACGACGGCAATCTGGACCTGCACACGCCGCTGGAGTGGCGGGTGTACGGGGAGACGTACAAGGTGCCGTAGCCGCGGGGGGTGGCGTGCGGACATGCAACGACGCCTGCCCAGGCGTCCGGTCGGGGACAGATGGGCAGGCGCCGTCTGGTGTTCCGTACGCCTTTGTACGGGACGTGTGTGGGTGAGCCGTCAGACCGCCAGGGAGCGGTCGGTCGGGCGGATCGGGGCCGGCAGGTCGCTGGCCCCGGTCAGGTGGCGGTCGACTCCGCGGGCCGCCGAGCGGCCCTCGGCGATCGCCCAGACGATGAGGGACTGCCCGCGGCCGGCGTCACCGGCGACGAACACACCCGGCACGTTGGTCTGGAAGTCGGCGTCGCGGGCGATGTTACCGCGCTCGTCGAGGTCCAGGCCGAACTGCTCCACCAGGCCGTTCTCCCGGTCGGTGCCGGTGAAGCCCATGGCCAGGGTGACCAGCTGGGCCGGGATCTTGCGCTCGGTGCCCGGCTTCTGGGTGAGCTTGCCGTCGACGAACTCGACCTCGGCCAGGTGCAGCCACTGGACGTTGCCGTCCTCGTCGCCCTCGAAGTGGGTGGTGGAGGCGGAGTAGATCCGCTCGCCGCCCTCCTCGTGGGCCGAGGTGACCTTGTAGAGGATCGGGAAGGTCGGCCAGGGCTGGCCGATCGCGTGCCGCTCCTCGTTCGGGCGGGGCATGATCTCCAGCTGGGTGACGGAGGCCGCGCCCTGACGGTGGGCGGTGCCCACGCAGTCCGCGCCGGTGTCACCGCCGCCGATGACGACGACGTGCTTGCCCTCGGCCGAGATCGGGGTGGTGACGTAGTCACCCTCCTGGACCTTGTTGGCGAGCGGCAGGTACTCCATCGCCTGGTAGATGCCCTGGAGTTCGCGGCCGGGGACCGGCAGGTCACGGGCGGTCGTGGCGCCGACGGCCAGGACGACGGCGTCGTACCGCTTCTTCAGGTCCGTCGCCTTCAGGTCGCGGCCGACCTCGACGCCGGTCCGGAAGCGGGTGCCCTCCGCGCGCATCTGCTCGATACGGCGGTTGATGTGCCGCTTCTCCATCTTGAACTCGGGGATGCCGTACCGGAGGAGGCCTCCGACGCGGTCCGCGCGCTCGTAGACGGCGACCGTGTGGCCGGCCCGGGTCAGCTGCTGGGCGGCGGCGAGGCCCGCCGGGCCCGAGCCGACGACCGCGACCGTCTTGCCGGACAGGCGCTCGGGGGCCTGCGGGGCGACGTCCCCGGTCTCCCACGCCTTGTCGATGATCGAGACCTCGACGTTCTTGATGGTGACCGGCTGCTGGTTGATGCCGAGCACGCACGCCGACTCGCAGGGGGCCGGGCAGAGGCGACCGGTGAACTCCGGGAAGTTGTTGGTCGCGTGCAGGCGCTCCTGGGCGGCGGCCCAGTCCTCGCGGTAGGCGTAGTCGTTCCACTCGGGGATCAGGTTCCCCAGCGGACAGCCGTTGTGGCAGAACGGGATGCCGCAGTCCATGCACCGGCTGGCCTGCTTGCTGATGATCGGCAGCAGGGAGCCGGGGACGTAGACCTCGTTCCAGTCCTTGACGCGCTCACCGACGGGACGGGACTTGGCGACCTCGCGGCCGTGGTTCAGGAAGCCCTTCGGGTCAGCCATTGATCGCCGCCTCCATCATCTTCTCGGTGATCTCGGTCTCGGAGAGACCGGCTCGCTCGGCGGCGTCCTTGGCGGCGAGCACTGCCTTGTACGTGCTGGGGATGATCTTGCTGAACCGCTGCACGGTCGCGTCCCAGTCGGCGAGCAGCTTCCCGGCGACCGTCGAGCCGGTCTCCTCGGCGTGGCGGCGCACCACGTCGTGCAGCCACTGCTTGTCCGTGTCGTCCAGCGCCTCGACCGACTCGACGTTGCCGACGTTGACGTTGTCGCGGTCGAGGTCGATGACGTAGGCGACACCGCCGGACATGCCCGCCGCGAAGTTGCGGCCGGTCGGGCCGAGGACGACCGCGTGACCGCCGGTCATGTACTCGCAGCCGTGGTCGCCCACGCCCTCGGATACGACCAGCGCGCCGGAGTTGCGGACACAGAACCGCTCACCGGTGCGGCCGCGCAGGAACAGCTCGCCGCCGGTGGCGCCGTAGCCGATGGTGTTGCCCGCGATGGTCGAGTACTCGGCGAGGTGGTCGGCCGCGCGGTCCGGGCGGACGACGATCCGGCCGCCGGACAGGCCCTTGCCGACGTAGTCGTTGGCGTCGCCCTCCAGGCGGAGCGTGACACCGCGCGGCAGGAACGCGCCGAAGGACTGGCCGGCGGAACCCGTGAAGGTGATGTCGATGGTGTCGTCGGGCAGGCCCGCGCCACCGAACTTCTTCGTCACCTCGTGGCCGAGCATGGTGCCGACCGTGCGGTTGATGTTGCGGATGGCGACCTGGGCGCGCACCGGCTGCGCCTCGGTCGCGTCGTTCCCGGCGAGGGCGTCGGCGGCGAGCTTGATCAGCTCGTTGTCCAGCGCCTTCTCCAGGCCGTGGTCCTGCTCGACGAGCTGGTGGCGGACCGCGCCCTCGGGCAGCGACGGCACGTGGAACAGCGGCTCCAGGTCCAGGCCCTGGGCCTTCCAGTGGTCGACCGCGCGCTCGACGTCCAGCACCTCGGCGTGGCCGACGGCCTCCTCGATGGACCGGAAGCCCAGCTCGGCGAGGATCTCGCGGACCTCCTCGGCGATGAACCGGAAGAAGTTCACCACGTACTCGGCCTTGCCGGCGAAGCGGTCGCGCAGGATCGGGTTCTGGGTGGCGATGCCGACCGGGCAGGTGTCCAGGTGGCAGACGCGCATCATGATGCAGCCGGAGACGACGAGCGGCGCGGTCGCGAAACCGAACTCCTCGGCGCCGAGCAGCGCGGCGATGACCACGTCACGGCCGGTCTTCAGCTGGCCGTCCGTCTGGACCACGATCCGGTCGCGCAGGCCGTTGAGCAGCAGGGTCTGCTGGGTCTCGGCGAGGCCCAGCTCCCAGGGGCCGCCCGCGTGCTTCAGCGAGGTCAGCGGGGAGGCACCCGTACCGCCGTCGTGGCCGGAGATGAGGACGACGTCCGCGTGTGCCTTGGACACACCGGCCGCGACCGTGCCGACGCCGACCTCGGAGACCAGCTTGACGTGAATCCGCGCCTGCGGGTTCGCGTTCTTCAGGTCGTGGATCAGCTGGGCCAGGTCCTCGATGGAGTAGATGTCGTGGTGCGGCGGCGGGGAGATGAGGCCGACACCCGGCGTCGAGTGACGCGTCTTGGCGACCCACGGGTAGACCTTGTGGCCGGGCAGCTGGCCGCCCTCGCCGGGCTTGGCGCCCTGGGCCATCTTGATCTGGATGTCGTCCGCGTTGACCAGGTACTCGGAGGTCACGCCGAAGCGGCCGGAGGCGACCTGCTTGATGGCGGACCGGCGGGCCGGGTCGTACAGGCGGTCCGGGTCCTCGCCGCCCTCGCCGGTGTTGGACTTGCCGCCCAGCTGGTTCATGGCGATGGCGAGGGTCTCGTGCGCCTCCTTGGAGATGGAGCCGTACGACATGGCGCCGGTGGAGAAGCGCTTGACGATCTCGCTCGCCGGCTCGACCTCGTCGATGGAGATCGGCTGACGCCCGCCGTCACCGGACTTGAAGCCGAACAGGCCGCGCAGCGTCATCAGGCGCTCGGACTGCTCGTTCACCCGGTCGGTGTACTTCTTGAAGATGTCGTAGCGGCCGGTGCGCGTGGAGTGCTGGAGGCGGAAGACCGTGTCCGGGTCGAACAGGTGCGGCTCGCCCTCGCGGCGCCACTGGTACTCGCCGCCGATCTCCAGCGCGCGGTGCGCGGGAGCGATGCCGGAGGCCGGGTAGGCCTTGGCGTGGCGGGCGGCGACCTCCCCGGCGATGACGTCGATGCCGACGCCGCCGATCTTGGTGGCGGTGCCGTTGAAGTACTTCTCCACGAAGGCCTCGTCCAGGCCGACGGCCTCGAAGACCTGGGCGCCGCGGTAGGAGGCGACGGTGGAGATGCCCATCTTGGACATGACCTTCAGCACGCCCTTGCCGAGGGCGTAGATCAGGTTGCGGATGGCCTGCTCGGGCTCGAGGCCGCTCAGGAAGGTGCCCGCGCGCAGCAGGTCCTCGACGGACTCCATCGCCAGGTACGGGTTGACGGCGGCGGCGCCGAAGCCGATGAGCAGGGCGACGTGGTGGACCTCGCGGACGTCGCCGGCCTCGACCAGCAGGCCCACGTGGGTGCGCTGCTTGGTGCGGATGAGGTGGTGGTGGACGGCCGCGGTGAGCAGCAGCGACGGGATCGGCGCGTGCTCGGCGTCGGAGTGCCGGTCCGACAGGACGATCAGGCGGGCGCCGTTCTCGATGGCCGCGTCGGCCTCGGCGCAGATCTCCTCGATGCGCGCGGCGAGCGAGTCGCCACCGCCGGAGACCCGGTACAGACCCGACAGGGTCGCGGCCTTGAAGCCGGGCATGTCGCCGTCGGCGTTGATGTGGATGAGCTTGGCCAGCTCGTCGTTGTCGATGACCGGGAAGGGCAGCACGACGGACCGGCAGGAGGCGGCGGTCGGGTCGAGCAGGTTGCCCTGCGGGCCCAGCGACGAGCGCAGGGAGGTGACCAGCTCTTCGCGGATCGCGTCCAGCGGCGGGTTGGTGACCTGCGCGAACAGCTGGGTGAAGTAGTCGAAGAGCAGCCGCGGGCGCTCGGACAGGGCGGCGATCGGCGAGTCCGTGCCCATGGAGCCGATCGGCTCGGCAGCGGTGCGGGCCATCGGCGCGAGGATGACGCGCAGCTCCTCCTCGGTGTACCCGAAGGTCTGCTGGCGGCGGGTGACCGAGGCGTGGGTGTGGACGATGTGCTCGCGCTCGGGCAGGTCGCCCAGCTCGATCTCACCGGCCTCCAGCCACTCCGCGTACGGCTTCTCGCCGGCGAGGGACGCCTTGATCTCGTCGTCCTCGATGATGCGGTGCTCGGCGGTGTCCACGAGGAACATGCGGCCGGGCTGCAGGCGGCCCTTGCGGACGACCTTGGCCGGGTCGATGTCGAGGACGCCGACCTCGGAGCCGAGGACGACGAGGCCGTCGTCGGTGACCCAGTAGCGGCCGGGGCGCAGACCGTTGCGGTCGAGGACGGCGCCGACCTGGGTGCCGTCGGTGAAGGTGACGCAGGCCGGGCCGTCCCAGGGCTCCATCATCGTGGAGTGGAACTGGTAGAAGGCGCGCCGGGCCGGGTCCATGGAGTCGTGGTTCTCCCACGCCTCCGGGATCATCATCAGCACGGAGTGCGGCAGCGAACGGCCACCGAGGTGGAGCAGCTCCAGCACCTCGTCGAAGGACGCCGAGTCGGAGGCGTCCGGCGTACACACCGGGAAGAGCCGCTCGATCGCCTTCTCGTCCGAGCCGAACAGGTCGGAGACCAGCTGGGACTCGCGGGCGCGCATCCAGTTGCGGTTGCCCTTGACGGTGTTGATCTCACCGTTGTGCGCGACGAAGCGGTACGGGTGCGCGAGCGGCCACGACGGGAAGGTGTTCGTGGAGAAGCGCGAGTGGACGAGCGCGACGGCCGAGCCGAAGCGGCGGTCGGACAGGTCCGGGAAGAAGGGCTCCAGCTGGCCGGTGGTCAGCATGCCCTTGTAGACGATGGTGCGGGCGGACAGGGACGGGAAGTAGACCCCGGCCTCCCGCTCGGCGCGCTTGCGCAGCACGAACGCCTTGCGGTCCAGCGCGATGCCCTCGCTGGCGCCGTCGGCGACGAAGATCTGACGGAAGACCGGCATGGTCGACCGGGCGGTGGCGCCGAGCAGCTCCGGCGCGACCGGAACCTCGCGCCAGCCGAGGACGGTGAGGCCCTCCTCGCCGGCGATGGTCCCGATCCGCGCGACGGCGTCCTCGGTCCCCTCCTCAGGCAGGAAGGCGATACCGACGGCGTAGGAGCCGGCGGCGGGGAGGTCGAATCCGGCCACCTCTCGGAAGAAGGCATCCGGCACCTGGGAGAGGATGCCCGCACCGTCGCCCGAGTCGGGCTCGGAGCCGGTGGCACCGCGGTGCTCCAGGTTGCGCAGCACGGTGAGTGCCTGCTCAACCAGCGTGTGGGACGCCTCGCCGGTCAGGGTGGCGACGAAACCGACACCACAGGCGTCGTGTTCGTTGCGGGGGTCGTACATACCCTGCGCAGCAGGGCGAGCATCCATGAACGACCAGTTCTGGCCATTCGCGGAATGCTGGGACGGCTGGCGCGGCGTACGCATCGGCTCTCCCGTCGTCGTCATGTGGCATGTGGCAAGTGCCGAGGGACGACGTTGGCCCTCTGCGTGGAGTGCAAAATTTCGTGCAGGTTACATGATGGAGCGGTTCTCGGGAACCGGATACTCCGTTCCAACATGCGGACACCACGGGGTCCGTGGCGGGGGTGCCGCACGGGGCGGCCCGGTGCCGCGCGAGGCGGCCGACGTATGAGGGGGACCGTCGCGGACGAGATCGGTCGGATCTTCGTCCGTCGGCCCGAAGGGGGCAGGGGGAGCGTCGTCGGCCCACCCAGCGGGGTGCGACAGGCGTCATTGCCCGCAGCGCTTACGGCTCATGCCCCGTGGTCACGCACTCGAAACCAGCGGGTAACGGCTACTTATGCGGCCCATCGCATAAGTAGCGGTCCAGCTATCCTACGGCCGTTCCGAACAGAGTGCCCAGGGCGTACGTCACACCGGCCGCCGCGCCGCCGAGCGCGAGCTGCCGCAGGCCGCTGTACCACCAGGTCCGCGCCGTCACCCTGGCCACGACGGCACCGCAGCCGAAGAGCCCGGCGAGGGCGAGCAGCACGGCGGGCCACAGCACGGTCGCGCCCAGCAGGTACGGCAGCACCGGCAGCAGGGCGCCGAGCGCGAACGAGCCGAAGGACGAGACGGCGGCGACCAGCGGCGAGGGCAGGTCACCGGGGTCGATGCCCAGCTCCTCCCGTGCGTGTATCTCCAGGGCCTGCTCGGGGTCCTTCGACAGCTGACGGGCGACCTGCCGGGCCAGCTCGGGCTCGACGCCACGCGCCACGTAGAGCGCCGCCAGCTCGTCCTCCTCGTCCTGCGGGTGCTTGCGCAGCTCACGGCGCTCGACGTCGAGTTCGGCCTCGACCAGCTCGCGCTGGGAGGCGACGGAGGTGTACTCGCCGGCCGCCATCGAGAAGGCGCCGGCGGCGAGGCCGGCGAGCCCGGTGATGACGATCGTCTGCTGGCCCACGGAGCCACCGGCCACGCCGGTCATCAGGGCGAGGTTGGAGACCAGGCCGTCCATCGCGCCGAAGACGGCCGGGCGCAGCCAGCCGCCGTTGACGTCGCGGTGCGTGTGGTTGTCGCGGTGCGCCTCGTGCAGCGCGGCCTCGGTGTCGATGATGGCCATGCGGGCCCCCCGGATAGCTTAGCCAAAGCTAACTTTGGACGAGTTCTACTTTTTGATAACCCCGAACCTACGCCGATAATTTCCCTTCCGCCAGCAAGGAAAGGCTGGGCTAACCTGCAGCTTTCGCCGCAATTGCTCATCCGTGATGATCTTTGCTCAGATGCCGAGTGGGTGACTCCGGACCCCCGGAGGCTCACCGGGGCGCCTCCCGTGGCACACATCCGCAAAGGGTCCCCGTGGTCCTGCCGAAGGAGGCCACCCCATGGCATCGACCCCCCGCACTCCCGGCGCCCCGGCGCCCGGGGACGCCCCCGGACTCCGCGAACGGGCACGCGGCGCGTTGCTCGGCCTGGCGGTCGGGGACGCGCTGGGGGCGCCGGCGGAGAACCTCAGGCCGTCCGAGATCCGCGCGCGCTGGGGCCGGATCACGGGGTACGTCGCCGAGAGGCCGTCCGGCACGGACGACACCGAGTACGCGATCTTCTCGGGTCTCCTCCTGGCCCGGCACGGATCGGCGCTGGCCCCGGCCCATGTGGAGGCGGCCTGGCACGAGTGGATCGCGGACCGGGCCGAGGGCCCCTTCCGGGGGGCGGGCTTCAGCGAACGCGGCACCCTGGAGAACCTCCGGCGGGGGCTGGCCGCGCCCATCTCGGCACAGCACCGCCACGCCTGGAGCGACGGGCTGGCGATGCGCGCGGCGCCCTTCGGGGTCTTCGCCGCCGGGCGCCCGGGGGAGGCGGCCAGGCTGGTGGCGATCGACGGCTCGATCAGTCACGAGGGCGAGGGCATCTACGGCGGCCAGGCGGTCGCGGCGGGTGTGGCGGCGGCGATGGCGGGAGCGCCGGTACCGGTGGTGGTCGCCTCCGCCCTCGCGGTCGTCCCGGAGGACTCCTGGACGGCCCGCTCCCTGCGCCGCGCGGTGGCGGTGGCGCACCGCGGTGAACGCGCGGTGCGCTCCGCGGTCGTCATCGGGGGTTATCCCTGGACCGACCTGGCCCCCGAGGCGGTCGCCCTCGCCTTCGGCGCGTACGCGGCGGCCGACGGCGACTTCCGGGAGGCGGTCCTGACGGCCGTCAACATGGGCCGCGACGCGGATACGACGGCGGCGGTGGCGGGCGCGCTGTCCGGTGCGGCGCAGGGCCTCAGCGCGATCCCGCCGGCCTGGGCCGCCGCCATCGGCCCGGCGCGCGGCCACTGTCTGCCGTCCATGGCGGGCCACCACGTCCTGGACGTGGCGGAACTACTGGTGCCGGGCGAGGGCGGCAAATGGGGAGCGGACGTGATCCTCCCGGAACTCCTGCCGGAGCCGCTGCGGGGGCTCCTGACGGCCGACGGCGGCCTGCCACCGGCCACCGGCCACGAGGCCGCCCGGGAACTGCCGCCGGCCCCCGAACGGGACCTCGCACCGGCGGCCGCGCACGCACTCCGGCCGGCCGCGGCCGACACCTCATCGCTCTCCTCGCCGGCCGAGCCGGTCCCGTCCCTGCCGGCCGCCTCGCCGTGCGGCGGGCGGAGTCCGCTGGTGGGTGCCGGGCAGCAGGACGGCGAGGGCCGGCCATGACGTCGGCTCCGACACCCCGCCGCATCGAGGGACTCCTCCTCGGGCTCGCCGCAGGAGACGCGGCCGGCTGGCCCGCCGCCCGGCACCGCGCCGCCCGTATGCCCGAGTGGACCCGCCGCCTGACCCGGGAACTGGACACGTTCGCGGAGCAGAACGCCACCACCACCCTCCCGGTGCCGATCGCCCTCAACCAACCCCCCGAGCCCCTCCGCCTGGGCCCTTCCGACGACGCCGAGTGGGCGGTCTTCGCCGCCGAGGCGGTCCTGCGCGCCGGCGACGACGGCGTACTCGGCGACCTCAGCCGGGAACGCCGTATGCGCGCCGCGATCGACCTCACCTGGACCGCCGTGGCCTCCGAGGTCGCCGCGGCGGCGGAACGCGCCCCGGAGATCGAGTCCGCGGTCCTCCCCCTGCGCGCCCGCATCTCCGTCCGCGCCGGCCTCGGCAACCTCGCCACCGGCCTGCGCCCACCCGCCACCGGCCACGACAACCCGCACTACTTCGACGACGCCGCCTGCGTCCGCGCCTGCGTCCTCGCCGTCGCCCACCCGGGCGACCCCCGACGCGCCGCCGATCTCGCCGAGTTCGACGCCCGCTACACCCAGGACGGCGACGGCGTGCACGGCGCCCGCGCGATGGCGGCGGCCCTCGCGCTGGCCCTCGCCGGCGCGGACACCGGCACCTGTGTGACCGCCGCGGTCGCCGAACTCCCCCCGGACACGGAGATCGGCCGCAACACCCGTCACGCGCTCGCCCTGACCGAGGACAGCGAGTCCGCGTTCGCCCTCGTCCCGCTGCTCGAACACCAGATCGTCGACCACGTCTACAGCTACGGCATCGCCGCCGCCGAGACCGTCCCCGTCGCCCTCGCCCTGGCCATCGCCGCCCGCGGCCGGATCGCCGAAGCCGTACCCGCCGCCGCCTGCCTGTCCCGGGTCGCGGACTCCGCCCCCGCCCTCGCGGGCGCGCTGACCGGCACCCTCGGCGGCGGCGCGGCCGTCCCGCAGACCTGGCGGGACGCCTGCCGCACCCTGTCCGGCTGCGCCCTGCCCCGCCTCACCGGCACCGACCTGGTGGAACTCGCCGGACTCCTGGAAGCCGCACAACCGGCCCACCCAGGAGGATGATTCGGGGCATGACGCCCGAAGCGCCGACAGAACCCAAACACCCCAAAGAGCCCACACCACAGGAAAGCGGCGGCCCACCCGGGCAGACGCTCGCCGACCGCATCACGGGCGCCCTCCTCGGAGCCGCCGTCGGCGACGCGCTCGGCGGCCCGGTCGAGGGCTACTCCCCCGACCAGATCGCCGAGCGCCACGGCGGCCGCGTCCACGGCATCGTCGGCCCCTGGCACGGCGACGCCTGGCGCACCGCCCGCCCCATCGCCCCGTACCACAAGGGCGACGGCCACGTCACCGACGACACCTTGATGACGCACGCGCTGATCCGGGTCTACGACCGCGTCCGCGACCACCTCGACGCGTACGCGATCGCCGACCACCTGGTCCCCGACCTGATGGCCACCCCCCGCTGGATCCCGGAACTGGAGAGCGAGACGCTGCCGCTGCACCGCGTCTTCCTCGCCGAGAAGTGGCTGGTGGCCCGGCTCGCCTACGGCCACGTCGACCCCCGGGAGGCGGGCGTCGGCAACATCGTCAACTGCGGCGCGGCGATGTACATGGCCCCCGTCGGCCTGGTCAACGCCGCCCATCCGGCCGCCGCCTACGCCGAGGCACTGGACGTCGCCGGTGCGCACCAGTCGTCGTACGGCCGGGAGGCGGCCGGTGTCTTCGCCGCGGCCGTGGCCGCCGCCACCGCGCCGGGCGCGACCCCGGACTCGGTCGTGACCGCCTGCCTGTCCCTGGCGCGGGACGGCACCCGCACGGCGATCGAGAAGGTCTGCGAAGTCGCCGCGCGGCACCGGGACTTCGAGTCGGCGCTCGGTCCGCTGCGCGCGGCGGTGGCCCCCTACGACACCGTCGGCCCGGACTACCGCGCCCCCTCCCTCGCCGCCCGCCGTCCCTCCCGTCTCCACTCCGTCGAGGAACTCCCCGTCGCCCTGGGCATGTTGCTGGTCTCCGGTGGCGACTACCGGCACGCCGTCCTCGGCTCGGTCAACTACGGCCGCGACTGCGACTCGATCGCCACGATGGCCGGTGCCCTCGCGGGCGCCCTCGGCTCACCCGTCCCCGAGGACTGGTCCAAGACGGTAGCGGAGGCGAGCCGTCTGGACCTGTGGGAGCCGGCCCGCACGCTCACCGTGGTCACCCGCGAGATCTTCGCCCGGGACGTACGCCGCCGGCGCGCACACGAGCGGGCGTTCGCGGCACTCGGAGGCCCGGCATGCTCCGACTGACCTGGGTCCAGCCCGAGGACCTGCTCGGCCATGAACTCCGCCAGGCCCGCCTGGACGGCCGGGAGCCCAAGGCGGTCGAGGCGAGATGGCGAGCGGCGGGCGGCCCGGACGCCCCGGAGCGAGCGGGAGCCTCCCCCCACCGCGCATCGCGCTACCTGCGCCTCCTGGCCGAGGACCTGCTGGACGAACTGGCCGACCTGCCCAGCAGATTCTCCGAGGACGAGCCGACGGACCTGGTCCGGATCAGGGCCGCGTGCCCGAAGTGGCCCACCGTACGGCTCTCCGCTCGCCCCGCCCCGGCCGCCCTGGAAGCCGCCTGGCTGGGCCGGGCCATCGGCTGCCTGCTCGGCAAGCCGGTCGAGAAACTCCCCCTCGACGGCATCCGCGCCCTGGCCCGGGCCACCGGCAACTGGCCGCTCACCACCTACTTCACCGCCAGGGGCGTGCCGCAGGACCTCCTCGGCCAGTACCCCTGGAACCGCCGCTCGGCCCCGACCTCCCTGGCCGAGAACATCGACGGCATGCCCGAGGACGACGACCTCAACTACCCCCTGCTCAACCTCCTTCTCCTCCAGCGCCACGGAAGGTCCTTCACCACCACGGACGTGGCCCGGCTCTGGCTGGACGAACTCCCGCCCGGCCGCACCTTCACCGCCGAACGCGTCGCCTACCGCAACCTCCTCAGCGGCATCGAGCCGCCCCGCACGGCCCGCCACCGCAACCCGTTCCGCGAGTGGATCGGCGCCCTGATCCGCGCCGACGTGCACGGCTGGACCAACCCGGGCGACCCGGCCGCCGCCGCCGAACAGGCGCACCGCGACGCGGTCCTCACCCACACGGCCAACGGCGTCTACGCGGCGATGTTCACCGCCGCCGTCATCGCCACCGCCGCCACGGGCAGCCACGACGTCCACGCCTGCCTCCGCGCCGGCCGCACGGTGATCCCGCCCCGTTCCCGCCTGGCGCGGGCGATCGACCACGCCGTCCGGCTGGCCGGGGCGAGGGAGCACTTCGACGAGGTCGTGGACGAACTCCACGCCGCCTACGCCCCCGCCCACCACTGGGTCCACGCCCTGCCCAACACCGCCCTGATCGCCGCCGCCCTCACCCACGCGGACGGCGACTTCACCGGCTCCGTCTGCCGTGCGGTGTCGGGCGGCTGGGACACCGACTCCAACGGCGCCACGGCCGGCAGCATCGCCGGTCTCCTCGCGGGCGCGCCCACCGCGCTGCCCGACCGCTGGCGGGCCCCGCTGAAGAACCGGCTCGCCACCACCGTCGCCGACTTCGACGGCACCGGCTTCGACTCCCTCGCCCACCTCACCCACCTGGAGACGACCCGCTCATGACCCACATCGTCGTCCTCGGCAGCACGAACATGGACCTCGTCACCTACGTCACCAAGGCCCCGCAGCGCGGCGAGACCGTGGCGGGGCGGGAGTTCCGTACGATCCCCGGCGGCAAGGGCGCCAACCAGGCGATCGCCGCGGCGCGCGCCGGCGCCACCGTCTCCATGATCGGCGCGGTCGGCAACGACTCCTTCGGCCTGCGCCTGCGCGACACCCTCGAACACTCCGGTGTGGACACCGACTCCCTGCGCACGGTCGAGGGCCCTTCCGGCACCGCGCACATCGTGGTGGACGACGAGGGCGGCAACTCCATCGTCGTCGTCCCCGGCGCGAACGGCACCGTCGACCACCTCTCCCCCGGCGACGAGGGCGTGATCGCCTCCGCCGACGCCCTGCTGCTCCAGCTGGAGACCCCGCTGGCCGCGGTCGTCGCGGGCGCCGAGGCGGCCCGCCGGCACGGGGTGCGTACGGTCCTCACCCCGTCCCCGGCCCAGCCGCTGCCGTCCGAACTCCTCGCCGCCACCGATCTGCTGGTGCCCAACGAGTACGAGGCGGTCACTCTCACCGGCCGAACCGACCCGCGGGAGGCGGCCGCCGCCCTGCTGGAGCTGGTCCCGGAGGTCGCCGTCACCCTGGGCGCGACCGGCAGCCTGTATCTGGCCCGGGGCACCGAGCCACTCGTGGTGCCCGCGCCCCGGGTGACCGCCGTCGACTCCACGGCCGCGGGCGACACCTTCGTCGGCGCGCTCGCGGTGGCCCTCGCCGAGGAGAAACCGGTACGGGAGGCCCTGTCCTGGGCGGCCGCCGCGGCGGCGATCTCCGTGCAGCGGGCCGGGGCGTCGGCGTCGATGCCGTACCGCCCGGAGATCGACGCGCAGTGCAGCGCATGAGCACGACGACACACGCGCCCCCGGCCCTGGACGGTCTGCGGGTGCTGGACCTCGCGACGCTGTTCGCCGGCCCGCTGGCCGCCACTGTGCTCGGCGACTTCGGCGCCGAGGTGATCAAGGTGGAGCATCCCCGCCGGCCCGACCCCTCCCGCGGACACGGCCCGGCCAAGCACGGCGTCGGCCTGTGGTGGAAGGTGCTCGGCCGCAACAAGCGGACCCTCACCCTCGACCTGTCCACGCCCGGCGGCCGCGCCACCCTCCTGCGGCTCGCCGCCGGCGCCGACGTGGTGATCGAGAACTTCCGCCCCGGCACCCTGGAGAGGTGGGGCCTCGGCTGGGAGGAACTGTCGGCGGCCAACCCGCGGCTGATCCTCACCCGGGTCACCGCCTTCGGCCAGTTCGGTCCCTACGCGCACCGCCCCGGCTTCGGCACCCTCGCCGAGGCGATGAGCGGCTTCGCCGCGATCACCGGGGAGCCGGACGCGCCCCCGACGCTCCCGCCCTTCGGGCTCGCGGACTCGATCGCGGGCCTGGCGACCGCGTGCGGCGTGCTGACGGCGCTGGCCGCGCGGGAACGCACCGGCGCGGGGCAGGTGGTCGACATGGCGATCATCGAGCCGATCCTGTCGGTCCTCGGCCCGCAGCCCACGTGGTACGACCAGCTCGGCTACGTCCAGGAACGCACCGGCAACCGGTCCGCGAACAACGCCCCACGCAACACCTACCGCACCGCCGACGGCGCCTGGGTCGCCGTCTCCACCTCCGCGCAGTCGGTCGCCGAGCGGGTGATGCGCCTGGTGGGCCGCCCGGAGCTGATCGAGGAGCCGTGGTTCGCCACGGGCGCGGACCGCGCCGCCCACGCCGACCTGCTCGACGAGGCGGTCGGCTCCTGGATCGCCACCCGCACCCGCACGGAAGTGCTGGCGGCCTTCGAGAAGGCGGAGGCGGCGGTGGCCCCGGTGCAGGACGTCCGGGACGTCCTGGCGGACCCGCAGTACCAGGCCCTGGACACGGTCACCACCGTCACCGACCCCGAGCTGGGCCCCCTGCGGATGCAGAACGTCCTCTTCCGCCTCTCCACGACGCCCGGCGCGATCCGCTGGGCCGGCCGCCCGCACGGTGCCGACACGGACGCCGTGCTCACCGAGCTGGGCCTCGACCCGGCCGAGATCGCCGCCCTGCGCGCGGAGGGCGCCCTGTGACCCGGACCCCGCTCACCTGGCTCTACGTCCCCGGTGACCGCCCGCACGTGGTGGCCAAGGCGCTGGCCGCGGGCGCCGACGTGGTCGTGATCGACCTGGAGGACGCGGTCGCCCCGGACCGCAAGGAGTACGCCCGCGCGGCCACGGCCGACCTCCTGCGGGCACCCCAGCCGGTCCCGGTGCACGTCCGCGTCAACGCCCTGGACGGCCCCTGGGCGGCCGCGGACCTCACGGCACTGGCCACGCTGCCGGGCCTGTCCGGGCTGCGGCTGCCGAAGGTGACGTCCGCGGACCAGATCAGACAGGTCGCCGTGGCCACCCCTCTGCCCCTGTACGCCCTGCTGGAGTCCGCCCTCGGGATCGAGCACGCCTTCGCGATCGCCGGCGCCCACCCGGCCCTGCGCGGCATCTCCCTCGGCGAGGCCGACCTCCGGGCCGACCTGGGCGTACGGGCCGACGCGGGCCTGGACTGGCCCCGCTCCCGGGTGGTCGTCGCCGCCCGCGCGGCGGGGCTCCCCCCGCCGCCCCAGTCCGTGCATCCCGACATCCGCGACCTGGACGGCCTCGCCGCGTCCAGCGCCCACGGACGCGCGCTCGGCTTCCTGGGCCGCGCGGCGATCCATCCACGGCAGCTTCCGGTCATCGAGCGGGCCTACCTCCCCACCCCGGCGGAGATGGAACAGGCCGAGACGATCATCAAGGCAGCGGCCGCGGACCAGGGCGCCCAGGCCCTCCCCGACGGCCGCTTCATCGACGCGGCGGTGGTGGCCATGGCCCAGCGGACGCTGTCCCTGGCACGAAGGGGCTGAACACACCGGAGGGCGCCCCGGAACCCCGGGCGCCCTCCGGTGGCGAAACCACCAGCCGTCAGCTCTTCTTCGGCACCGACTCGGCCTCGTCCTCGTCCTCGTCCTCGGCCTTCGCCTCCGCGGCACCCGGCTCGGCCTTCTCCTCCGCCTCGGCGACGGCTTCCGTACCGCCGGCCGAACCGTCGGAGTCACCCTCGGACACACCGTCGGCCGAACCGTCGGACACGCCGTCGGAGACGCCCGGCTCGACCACGGCCTCCCGTCCCGGCCGCTTCTTCGCCGACACCACGATGTACGCCACCGCCAGCAGGAACACGATCAGCGCGGTCCAGACGTTGAGGCGGACGCCCAGGATGTGGTGGGCGTCGTCCACACGCAGGTATTCGATCCAGCCTCGGCCCACGCAGTACGTGGCGACGTACAGGGCGAACGCCCGGCCATGGCCCAGCGTGAAGCGGCGGTCGGCCCAGATGACGAGAAGGCCGACGCCGACGCACCACAGGGACTCGTACAGGAAGGTCGGGTGGTAGTAGCCCGGCACCCGGCCGCCGTCGGCGGAGGTGATGTGCAGTGCCCACGGAACATGCGTCTCGCGGCCGTACAGCTCCTGGTTGAACCAGTTGCCCCAGCGGCCGATGGCCTGCGCGAACGCGATGCCCGGCGCCACGGCGTCGGCGTACGCGGGCATCGGGATGCCCCGGCGCCGCGCGCCGATCCATGCGCCCAGCGCACCGAGCGCGATCGCGCCCCAGATGCCCAGGCCGCCCTGCCATACCTTGAAGGCGTCCACCCAGTCACGGCCCTCGCTGAAGTACAGCTCGTAGTCCGTGATCACGTGGTAGAGCCGGCCGCCGACCAGGCCGAACGGCACGGCCCAGACAGCGATGTCGGCGACCGTGCCGGACCGTCCGCCGCGGGCGATCCAGCGCTTGTTGCCGAGCCAGACGGCGACGAAGACGCCGATGATGATGCAGAAGGCGTAGCCGCGCAGCGGGATGGGGCCGAGATGCAGCACCCCGTGCGACGGGCTGGGAATGTAGGCAAGTTCCATGGCAGGTCCGACGCTACCGTGCCGGGCCGTGGGGACGGCAAGCAGCCCGGCTACGGGTCCATAACAGGGGGGTGAAAAACGCTTACCCCTTGTTGGCCGCCTCCACCATCTGCTTGAGCTTGGCGGGGGTCATCGTCTGGTCCTGGTAGATGTTCTTGCCGTCGAGCAGGACCGTGGGCGTGCCGGTGAAGCCGCCGGTGCGGAAGGCCTGGTTGGCCTTGTTCACCCAGCTGTTGTGGGTGCCGTCCTTCACACACTTGCGGAAGGCGGGCGTGTCCAGGCCCTTCACCTTGCCGGCCAGCTCGATCAGCTTGTCGTCGTCGCCGAAGGCGTCGTCGGTCTCCTTGGGCTGGTTCGCGTACAGCACGTCGTGGTAGTCGCGGAACTTTCCGGCGTCCTGGGCGCAGGCCGCGGCGTTGGCCGCGCGCAGGGAGCCGCTGCCGCCGAGATTGCCGTCGATCAGCCGGACGAGGTGGTACTCGATTCTGAGCTTGCCCGCGTCGGCCAGCTCGTGGAGCGTCGGCCGGTACGCCGCCTCGAAGGCCTGGCAGGCCGGGCAGCGGAAATCCTCCCAGACGGTGAGCGTCGACCTGGCTCCGTCCTTGCCGACCGGGATCGCGAGGCTGTCCTTGCCCTGCGCGCCCGAGGGCGCCACGACCGGGCCCGCCTTGCTGCTCTCCTTGTCCTTGCCGGCGTTCGCGGCGACCACGCCGATCACCGCCGCGAGGCCGAGGACGCAGACGACGCTCGCGCCCACGATCAGCGTGCGCCGCCGCTTCTCGGCGGCCTTCTGCTTCTCGCGCTCGACCGCCAGCCGCTCCCGGGCCGTGCGCTTTCCGTCACGGTTCTTCTCGCTCACACCCCCAGAACGAACCGGGGAGGCGCAGCGCGCCTCCCCGGCCTGAGGTCCACTCGTTCGAGTGACCGAATCCTCCGTTGTGAACGGATCAGGATGATTACCTGCGGTTATGCCTGACCGCGCACGCCCTTGGCCAGCTCGCCGGCCAGCTCACGGACCGCCTCGATGCCCGAGGCGTGGTCCGGGGCGTCCAGCATCCGCTTGACGAACGCCGAGCCGACGATGACGCCGTCGGCGAAGCCGGCGACCTCGGCGGCCTGGGTCGCGTCGGAGACGCCGAGCCCGACGCAGACGGGCAGTTCGGTGCCGGTGGCGCGGGTGCGCTCGACCAGATCCTGGGCCTGCGCGCCGACGGACTCGCGGGTGCCGGTGACGCCCATGAGCGAGGCGGCGTAGACGAAGCCGCTGCCTGCCGCGGTGATCTCGGCGAGCCGCTCGTCCTTGCTGCTCGGCGCCACGACGAAGACCGTCGCGAGGCCGTGCTTCTCGGCGTGCTCGCGCCACAGGGCCGACTCCTGGACCGGGAGGTCGGGCAGGATGCAGCCCGCGCCGCCCGCCTCGGCCAGCTCGGCGGTGAAGCGCTCGACGCCGTAGCGGTCGATGGGGTTCCAGTACGTCATGACGAGCACCGGCTTCCCGGTGGCCGCGTGGGCCTCCCGGACCGTGCGCATGACGTCCGCGATCTTCACTCCGCCCCGCAGGGCGATGTCGTCGGCGGTCTGGATGACGGGGCCGTCGAGGACGGGGTCGCTGTGCGGCAGGCCCACCTCCACGACGTCCGCCCCGCCGTCGAAGACGGCCTTGATCGCCTCGATGCCGCCGTCCACGGTCGGGAAGCCGGCCGGGAGGTAGGCGATGAGCGCGGAGCGCCCTTCGGCCTTCGCGCCGGCGAGGGTGTCGCTCAGCAGCTGGATGGTGCCGCTCACTTGGCGTCCCCCTCGATCTCGGCGGTGTCGGCTTCGTTGGCGGCCACCTCGGCGTCGGTGTCGTAGAGGCCGAAGTAGCGGGCGGCGGTGTCCATGTCCTTGTCGCCGCGGCCGGACAGGTTGACGAGGATCAGGCCGTCCTTGCCCAGCTCCTTGCCGACCTCCAGGGCGCCGGCGAGGGCGTGGGCGCTCTCGATGGCCGGGATGATGCCCTCGGTGCGGGACAGCAGGCGCAGGGCCTGCATGGCCGCGTCGTCGGTGACCGCGCGGTACTCGCCGCGGCCGGAGTCCTTCAGGTAGGAGTGCTCGGGGCCGATGCCCGGGTAGTCCAGACCGGCCGAGATCGAGTACGGCTCGGTGATCTGGCCCTCCTCGTCCTGCAGGACGTAGGACCGGGAGCCGTGCAGGATGCCGGGCTCGCCCGCGGTCAGGGTGGCCGCGTGCTCCCCCGTCTCGATGCCGTGCCCGGCGGGCTCGCAGCCGATGAGGCGGACGCCCTCGTCGGGGATGAACGCGTGGAAGAGACCGATGGCGTTGGAGCCGCCGCCGACGCAGGCGACGGCCGCGTCGGGGAGGCGGCCGGCGCGCTCCAGCAGCTGGCGGCGGGCCTCGACGCCGATGACCCGGTGGAAGTCGCGCACCATGGCAGGGAAGGGGTGGGGTCCGGCCACGGTGCCGAACAGGTAGTGGGTGCGGTCGACGTTGGCGACCCAGTCGCGGAACGCCTCGTTGATGGCGTCCTTCAGGGTGCGGCTGCCGGACTTCACGGCGACGACCTCGGCGCCGAGCATGCGCATGCGGGCCACGTTGAGGGCCTGGCGCTGGGTGTCGATCTCGCCCATGTAGATGGTGCAGTCGAGGCCGAAGAGCGCGCAGGCGGTGGCGGTCGCCACGCCGTGCTGGCCGGCGCCGGTCTCGGCGATGACCCGCGTCTTGCCCATCCGCTTGGTGAGCAGGGCCTGGCCGAGCACGTTGTTGATCTTGTGGGAGCCGGTGTGGTTGAGGTCCTCGCGCTTGAGGAACACCCGGGCGCCACCGGCGTGTTCGGCGAACCGGGGCACCTCGGTGAGCGCACTCGGCCGGCCGGTGTAGTGGACGAGCAGGTCGTCGAGTTCGCGGGCGAACTCGGGGTCGGCCTTCGCCTTGTCGTACTCGACGGCCACCTCGTCCACGGCGGCGACGAGGGCCTCCGGGATGAACTTGCCGCCGAACGCGCCGAAGTAACCCTCGGCGCTGGGCACCTGGCCGCTGGGGTCAGGGATGAAGAACTCGCTGGGCATGCGGATACCTCACGGTGAATGCGGTGAAGAGAACACTGATCGCCGTGGGGGCGGGGTTTGTCAGCCGGCCTCAGGGTGCCTGTGGCTCGTCGCGCAGTTCCCCGCGCCCCTGGGGGTCGGCCGCTGCCATCGCATGCCGTTCACCTGCCCCGGTTCGTCACCGATGACGTACCGCACCCGTCGGCCGTGCACCCTGCGGGCGGGCGCGCGGCAGCCACGGGGGCGGCAGCCGCGCGCGAGGCGGGCGTACCGGTCCGTGGCCGTCGGCGGAAGGGTCGGAGTCATCGGAGCGAACCCTATCGGGAGATCAGCCGCGCCCGTGCCGCAGTGCGGGGTGCTCGCCCGCGGCGACCAGGTCAGAGACGGCGGCCTTCGGGTCGCGCCCGGTGACGAGCGACTCGCCGACCAGCACCGCGTCGGCACCGGCGTTGGCGTAGGCGATCAGGTCGTGCGGTCCGCGCACCCCGGACTCGGCCACCTTGACGACGCTGTCCGGGATCTCCGGGGCGATCCGCTCGAACGTGCCGCGGTCGACCTCCAGCGTCTTCAGGTTGCGCGCGTTGACGCCGATGATCTTGGCGCCCGCGTCCACGGCCCGCTCGATCTCGTCCTCGTCGTGCACCTCGACGAGCGGGGTGAGGCCGATGGAGACGGCCCGCTCGATCAGCGACTCCAGGGCCGGCTGGTCGAGGGCGGCCACGATCAGCAGCGCGAGGTCGGCGCCGTACGCGCGCGCCTCCCACAGCTGGTACGACGTGACGATGAAGTCCTTGCGCAGGACCGGGATGTCCACGCGCGCGCGGACGGCCTCCAGGTCGGCCAGCGAGCCGCCGAAGCGGCGCTGTTCGGTGAGCACGGAGATGACGGCCGCGCCGCCCGCCTCGTAGTCCGCGGCGAGCCCCGCCGGGTCGGCGATCGCGGCCAGCGCGCCCTTGGAGGGGCTGGAGCGCTTGACCTCGCAGATCACCTTGACGCCGTCGCCCTTGAGCGCGGCCACCCCGTCCTTGGCGGCCGGGGCCTTGGCCGCGCGCTCCTTGAGCTCGTCGAGGCTGACGCGTGCCTGCCGCTCCGCGAGGTCGGCACGGACTCCGTCGATGATCTCGTCGAGCACACTCACGCGAGCGGCCCCCTTCCTGGCGGTGGTTCCTCAGGTTTTGCGAACCTGCAGTCACTGCGATGGTATCCGCAGGAGGGCCCGGGCCTCGCATCCGGTGGACGGCGGTCCCACCACCTGGACATTTCGCCGGCCCGTCACGGACGCAGCCAGCTGCCGGAGGGAAGGTTGCGGACCACCGTGAAGACCAGCAGCAGCGCGCCGATCGTCCACAGCTGGGCCGGTCCGAGGCCGGTCCGCGCCGGCCTGCCCCGCACCGTGCGGATCACCCAGACGGTCCACAGCACCGCGAAGGCCAGACAGGCGGCCACGCCCGCCGCGTTGTCCCGCAGGGCGGTGAGGAGGTCGCCGTGGACGAAGGCGTGCGCGCTGCGCAGTCCGCCGCAGCCGGGGCAGTACAGGCCGGTGAGCCGGTACAGGGGGCAGACGGGGTAGTGGCCGGGTTCGTTCGGGTCGACGGTGCCGACGTAGGCGAAGGCTGCGGCGGCCGCCGTCAGCAGCGCGGCCGGGACGGCCAGCCGCCGCCACACGGGGGCGGGCGGGGCGGCGTGCGGAAGCGGGGACGGGGCCGTACGGCTGTCGGCGTTCACGCGGGCATTCTGCCCCGCCGGGCCGGTACGCGCGCGTGCGGAGCGGCCGGCCGGGCCCGGGCATACGACGAGGGGCGGCCCGCACCCTCCGGGTGCCGGGCCGCCCCTCGCGGGAAGCCTGGGGCTCAGCTCTCGGCGGCGGCCGGCTCGCGGGTCGCGACGGGGGCCTGCTGCGGGAGGGCGCGCTCCTGCTTCGGCTGGCCGAGGCCCATGCCGCGCATGATGACGCCGACGACGCCACCGAGGACCACGATCGCCATGCCGGCCCAGAAGCCGACCGGCTGGGCCATCACCATGAAGGCGCCCGCGACGCAGAAACCGATGAAGGCGATGGTGACGCCGGTCCAGGCGGCCGGGGTGTGACCGTGGCTGCTGCCCGCCATGACTTGCTCCTCGTTTGCTGTGTACGTGTCGTACTACGTGTCCGTACGGTTCCGAGCCCGCCCGTCACTGTCCGAGCCGGACGCTCGTCCACCATTGTCCCGTACGCGTGCGGGTGCCGGACGCGGGGGTGGAGTCTGTTTCACCACATCGCCCGGGCGGCCCGCTCGGCACTTCGCTCAGGCGCCTGTCGGGTCCTCGCCCCGGTCCAGGGCCTTCCAGATCTCCTCGGGGCGCTCCGGGTCGGCCGGGCGGGCCGTGCGGCGGGGGCGGTCGGTGCCGCGCTCGTAGCGTCCGGACATGGCGGGCCACAGGCTGCCGTAGCGCAGGGCGAGCAGGCCGGCGACCAGGATCAGGGCGCCGCCGACGGCGGCGACGTAGGGCCAGCCTGTGTGGGTGAGCGCGCCGACCGTGGCGGAGGTGTCGCCGCTGGCCTGGGCCGCCTTCTCGTCCAGCGCGGAGCTGTCGGAGGCGGCCACGACAGAGGCGGCGACGATGCCGGCCCCGGAGAGCGCGAGCAGGCCGGCGACCAGGAGGCGGCCGGCCCTGCGGACGGCGAAGACGGCGACGAGCGCGGCGAGGCCCACTATGGCGAGGGCCGCGGGGACGCCGGTGACGTCGCTGCCCTTCACGGTCAGCGGGAACGCGCCGCCGGCCACCGTCGCGGTGCCCTCCGCCCAGCGCTGCCGGGTCGCGAGCAGCGCCACGGCCGCGCCGAGGGCACCGCACAGGAGGGCCACGGCGAGGCTCCGCCGGCCGGACCGGACGGGTGCGGCGGCTTCGGAACGGGGGTGAGGTGCAGCAGTCACGTACTCCACTATCGCCTGAACCCCGGGCGAACCGTCACCCGGGGTTCGTATGAGAAGCGCCCTACTTGCCCAGCCGGTTGGCGGTGTGCACCGCGCGCAGGACCGCCGCGGCCTTGTTGCGGCACTCCTGGTCCTCCGCCACCGGGTCGGAGTCGGCGACGATGCCGGCTCCGGCCTGCACGTACGCCGTGCCGTCCCGCAGCAGGGCGGTGCGGATGGCGATCGCGGTGTCGGAGTCGCCGGCGAAGTCCAGGTAGCCGACGCAGCCGCCGTACAGCCCGCGCCGCGACGGCTCCAGTTCGTCGATGATCTGCATGGCGCGCGGCTTCGGGGCGCCGGAGAGGGTGCCGGCCGGGAAGCACGCGGTGAGCACGTCGAAGGCCGTGCGGCCCGCGGCCACCTTTCCGGTGACGGTGGAGACGATGTGCATGACGTGCGAATAGCGCTCGATGGACATGAAATCGACCACCTCGACCGAACCGGGCTCGCAGACCCGGCCGAGGTCGTTGCGGCCGAGGTCCACCAGCATCAGGTGCTCGGCGCGCTCCTTGGGGTCGGCGAGCAGTTCGTCGGCGAGGGCCTGGTCCTCCTGCGGGGTGGCCCCGCGGTGCCGGGTGCCGGCGATGGGGTGGACCATCGCGCGCCCGTCCTCGACCTTCACCAGGGCCTCGGGGGACGAGCCGACCACGTCGAAGCCGTCGAAGCGGAAGAGGTACATGTACGGCGAGGGGTTGGTCGCCCTGAGGACCCGGTAGACGTCCAGGGCGGTCGCCGTGCACGGGGTCTCGAAGCGCTGGGAGGGCACGACCTGGAAGGCCTCGCCCGCGCGGATGCGCTCCTTGACGTCCTCGACGGCCGCCTGGAAGTCCGGGCCGCCCCACAGCGCGGTGTACTCGGGCAGTTCGGAGGGCGGCAGGGCGGCCGGGGGCTGGGCCACGGCGCGCGTGAGGTCGGCCTCCATGGCGTCCAGGCGGGCCACGGCGTCGGCGTGGGCCTCGTCCACGCCGGTGTCGAGGTCGTTGTGGTTGATCGCGTTGGCGATCAGCAGGACCGAGCCCTCCCAGTGGTCCATGACCGCGAGGTCGCTGGTGAGGAGCATGGTCAGCTCGGGCAGCCGGAGGTCGTCGCGCTCGCCGGGGCCGATCTTCTCCAGGCGGCGGACGATGTCGTAGCCGAGGTAGCCGACCATGCCGCCGGTGAAGGGCGGCAGGCCCTCCTGGTGCGGGGTGTGCAGGGCCTGGATCGTGGCGCGCAGGGCCTGGAGCGGGTCGCCGTCGGTGGGGACGCCGACGGGCGGGGAGCCGAGCCAGTGGGCCTGTCCGTCCCGCGTGGTCAGCGTGGCGGCGCTGCGGACGCCCACGAAGGAGTACCGGGACCAGGAGCGGCCGTTCTCCGCGGACTCCAGCAGGAAGGTGCCGGGGCGCTCGGCGGCGAGCTTGCGGTAGAGCGCGACCGGGGTGTCGCCGTCGGCGAGGAGCTTGCGCGTGACCGGAATGACACGCCGGTCGGTGGCCAGCTTGCGGAAGGTCTCGAGGTCCATGGCGGCAGACCTTACTGACCGGAGGCCGGTACGCCGGAATCGGCGTCCTCGAGGAGGACGTCCTCGTCGAAGCAGGTGCGCGCGCCGGTGTGGCAGGCGGCGTCCACCTGGTCGACCTTGACCAGCACGGTGTCGGCGTCGCAGTCCAGGGCGACCGACTTCACCCACTGGAAGTGGCCGGAGGTGTCGCCCTTGACCCAGTACTCCTGGCGGCTGCGCGACCAGTAGGTGCAGCGGCCGGTGGTCAGGGTCCGGTGCAGCGCCTCGTCGTCCATCCAGCCGAGCATGAGCACCTCACCGGTGTCGTACTGCTGGGCGATGGCGGGGAGGAGGCCGTCCGTGCTGCGCTTGAGGCGCGCGGCGATCTCCGGGTCGAGGCTGCTGGGCCGGGGGGTGCCGGTCGTACTGGTCATGGGTGCCATTGTGCCGCGCCGCGCGGACGCCGCCGGGGCCCTGTCCATGGAGTGGTCACAGCGGCGCGAGGCGTCTCATCGGGGGTGGCGGCCGGGTGGCGGGTGGGCGGACCGATCACGGGGTCGTAGGCTGACAGCATGTCGACCTTCGCCAAGCGTGAACGGCTCCTGCTCGCCGATCTCTTGGACACCGTCGGTCCGGACGCCGAGACCCTCTGCGAGGGCTGGCGGACTCGGGACCTGGCCGCGCACGTGATCGTGCGCGAGCGCCGCCCGGACGCGGCGGGGGGCACGCTGATCAAGCAGCTCGCGCCGCGCCTCGAGAAGGTGATGGCCGAGTACACCGCGAAGCCGTACGAGGAGCTGATCCAGCTGATCCGTACCGGCCCGCCGCGCTTCTCGCCCTTCCAGCTCAAGCAGGTCGACGAGGCGGCCAACATCGTCGAGTTCTACGTGCACACCGAGGACGTCCGCCGGGCCCAGCCGGACTGGAGTCCGCGCGAGCTGGACTCGGTCTTCCAGGACGCGCTGTGGTCCCGGCTGGAGCGCACCGCGCGGCTGATGGGCCGGGGCGTGCCGACGGGGCTGGTGCTGCGCCGCCCGGACGGTCAGACGGCGGTGGCGCGCCGGGGTGCTCCGGTGGTCACGGTGACCGGTGAGCCGTCGGAGCTGCTGATGTTCGTCTTCGGCCGGCAGAACGCGGCCGAGGTGGAGCTGGAGGGGGACGCGGAGGCGATCGACAGGCTGCACGAGTCCCGGCAGCTGGGCATCTGAGAGGGCGCGCCCATGATCAAGGTGGCGATGACCGGCGTGTACGTGGACGACGTGGCGAGGGCGCATGCCTTCTACACGGAGGTCCTCGGTTTCGAGACGCGGACCCATATGGACCTCGGGGACGGCACGCTGTTCGTCACGGTCGGGGCCCAGGGGGCCCAGCCGGATCTCCAGTTGCTGCTGGAGCCCGGGCAGGGCCCCGTCGCGGAGCCGTACCGCAGGGCGCTGTTCGAGGAGGGCCTGCCGTGCATCGTCTTCTCCGTCGAGGACCTGCGGGCGGAGTACGAGCGGCTGAGCGGCCTCGGTGTCCGGTTCACGCACGAGCCGCAGGAACAGGGACCGGTGCTCGCGGCGGTGTTCGACGACACGGTCGGCAATCTGGTGCAGCTGGTTCAGCCGAAGGAGTGAGGCGCGGTCAGCCGGGGAGTTCGGCGCGCCGCAGTGCCGGCACGGCGAGGACGACGATTCCGCCCAGACCGCAGACGACCGCGCTGACCACGTACATCGGGCCGAGTCCCCACGCCCCGATCGCGCCGGCCGCGAACGGCATGCTGAGCGGGGCGAGGCCGAGGCTGACCAGGCCGGCGACGGCGGTGACCCGGCCGAGGTAGGCGGGGTCGGACCGGGTCTGCAGCAGGGCACCGCACAGGGCGCCGCTGAGGCCGGCGAACAGACCGACCAGCAGGGCCACCCCGACGGCGGCGGCGAGCGCGGGGGCGAAGGCGAGGGAGCCGATGGCCACGGAGCCCGCGACGCACGCGCACCCGGTGGCCAGCCCCGCGCGCGGCACCCGGCCGCGCACGGTCAGCAGCAGGGAGGCGGCGCCCGCGCCGACTCCGAATCCGGCGAGCACCCAGCCCACTCCGGAGGCGCCCCAGCCGCGCCGGTCGGCGAGCAGGGTCAGGCCCACGTTCAGCGGGCCGACGAAGCCGAGGTCGCCGAGGGCGATGGCCAGCATGAGCGGGGCGAGGACGCGGTGGCGGCGGATGTACCGCAGGCCTTCCAGGAGATCTCGCCAGGCGGTGGTCGCGCCGGTGCCGGTGTCGTCCTTCGGCAGGTCCCGTACGCGTACGGAGACCAGCAGCGGCACGGAGACGGCGATGAGCAGCCCCGCGAGGGCGAAGGCGGCGCTCGCGCCGCCGACCGCCACGCCGAGGCCGCCGAGCGGGGCGCCGACCACGGTGGAGAAGCGGATGGCGAGGCCGCGCAGGCCCTGGACGCGGGCGAGCTGAGCCTTGTCGGTGAGCCGGGCCGGGAGGGCGCCCACGGCGGGCATGAAGACCGCGTCGACCGTGCCGAAGACCATCGCCAGCAGGGCGAGGGGCCACAGTCCGGGGCTGGCGAGGAAGAGCAGGGCGGCCACGGCGAGGACGGCGGCGCAGCGGACGGCGTCGCTGCCGATGACGACTCTGCGCGGACCCAGCCGGTCGGCGATCACTCCCCCGCCGAGCATCAGCAGGGCCCGGGGCAGCGCGCTGGCGGACATCACGAGACCGGCCTGGGCCGGTGTACCGGCCTGGACGGCGGCCCAGGACAGGGCGAGGTAGTAGACGCCGTCGCCGAGCATGGAGGAGGTGTAGGCGGCGAGCCAGCGCAGGACGTTCGGGTCGCGGTGGGCGGGGCGTTCCGGGGTGTGCTGCGCAACGGGGGGTGTCACGGACACGGTGGTCACGGCGGTGTGGCCTTTCAGACGCGGAACGGGAATCCGTACATGTACAGCGCGACGTGCTCGCGCCCTTCGGTGTCGCCGGCGGCCTCGGCGTCCCGGCCCTGCACGTCGTACGTGCGCAGGAGGGCTTCCATCTCGCTCTTCAGCGCGGTGAGTTCGGCCGGGGTCAGCCGCATCCAGGACTCGTTGTCCAGGGACGCGGCGTTCCACTCGGCGCTCCAGGCGGGGCGCTCGTCCAGGTAGCGGCGGTAGCGGTCGGCCCGCTGGTCGTGGAAGAGACGGCTGGCCGCCAGATGGGCCGCGGCCTTGCCCGGTTCGCCGCGGAAGTCCGCGTCCCGGATGCTCACGCCGTCCGACGCGGGCTGCCACCACCGCTCCCGCCCGTCCGCGGTCTGCGGTGCGGCCTCCTCGACCAGTCCGTGCTCGGCGAGCTTGCGCAGGTGGTAGCTGACCAGGGACACGGCCTCGTCCACGTGCTCGGCGAGCCGGGAGGCGGTGGCCGTCCCCTCGACGGACAGCAGCCGGTACAGCTCCGCCCGCAAGGGGTGCGCGAGGGCCTTCAGCGTCCCGACGTCGGTGATCCGCCGGTTCTCCTTGTCTGCCATGCCCGCCAGACTAGATGCGAAAGAAAAATTGCACAACGGATTTTGCGCAACTTTCCTTTCGCATATGGTCACGAAAAAAGCCCCGGCCGTCTCCCGACGGCCGGGGCTCCTCCCGACGTCTACCTGACGGGGTGACCCGCCTCGCGCAGCGTCTGCTTCACCTCGCCGATCCGCAGGTCGCCGAAGTGGAACACCGACGCGGCCAGCACCGCGTCCGCGCCCGCCTCGACGGCCGGCGGGAAGTCGGCCAGCCTGCCCGCACCGCCCGAGGCGATCACCGGGACCGTGACGTGCTTGCGGACCGCGGCGATCATCTCCAGGTCGTAGCCGTCCTTCGTGCCGTCCGCGTCCATGGAGTTGAGCAGGATCTCCCCCGCGCCCAGCTCGGCGGCCCGGTGCGCCCACTCGACGGCGTCGATGCCGGTGCCCCGGCGGCCGCCGTGGGTGGTCACCTCGAAGGAGCCCGACTCGGTCCGGCGCGCGTCCACCGAGAGGACCAGCACCTGCCGGCCGAAGCGCTCGGCGATCTCGCGGATCAGGTCGGGACGGGCGATGGCCGCGGTGTTCACGCCCACCTTGTCGGCGCCCGCCCGCAGCAGCTTGTCCACGTCCTCGGCGGTACGGACACCGCCGCCGACCGTCAGCGGGATGAACACCTGCTCGGCGGTGCGGCGCACCACGTCGTACGTCGTCTCGCGGTTGCCCGACGAGGCGGTGATGTCCAGGAACGTCAGCTCGTCGGCGCCCTCGGCGTCGTACACCTTGGCCATCTCGACGGGGTCGCCCGCGTCGCGCAGGTTCTGGAAGTTGACGCCCTTGACGACCCGGCCGTTGTCCACGTCCAGGCAGGGGATGACTCGTACGGCCAAGGTCATGCGGATACTCCTCGGAACGCCTCCACCTCGACCTCGACGACGAGGCTGGGGTCTACGAAACCGGAGACGATGATCATGGAAGCGGCGGGCCGGACGGTGTCGAACAGCTCCTTGTGAGCACGGCCGACCTCGTCCACGTCCCGGGCATGCGTGAGGTACATGCGCGTACGCACGACGTCGTCCCGGCCGAGCCCCACCTGCTCCAGCGCCGCCAGCGCGACGTTGAAGGCGTTGAGCGCCTGCTCGTGCGGGCCGCCCCCGGCGATCTGCCCGTCCACGATGGACGTGCAGCCGGAGACCAGCACCAGTCCGTTCGGCAGCTCCACCGCGCGGGAGTAGCCGAACTGCTCCTCCCAGGGCGCGCCGGTCGTCACACGTCGTACGTCGCTCACCGGGCTACCGCCTCCAGAGCCTCTTCCAGCGTGAACGCCTTCGCGTACAGGGCCTTTCCGACGATGGAGCCCTCCACACCGAGGGGCACCAGCTCGGCGATGGCGCGCAGGTCGTCCAGGGACGACACGCCGCCCGAGGCCACGACCGGGCGGTCGGTGGCGGCGCACACATTGCGGAGCAGCTCCAGGTTGGGGCCCTGAAGCGTGCCGTCCTTGGCGATGTCGGTCACGACGTACCGCGCGCAGCCCTCCTTGTCGAGGCGCTCCAGCGTCTCGTAGAGGTCGCCGCCGTCACGGGTCCAGCCGCGGCCGCGCAGGGTGGTGCCGCGCACGTCCAGACCCACCGCGATCTTGTCGCCGTGCTCGGCGATGACCTGGGCGACCCACTCGGGGGTCTCCAGGGCGGCGGTGCCCAGGTTCACCCGGGTGCAGCCGGTGGCGAGGGCGGCGGCGAGGGTGTCGTCGTCACGGATGCCGCCGGACAGCTCCACCTTGATGTCCATCGCCCTGGTGACCTCGGCGATCAGGTCCCGGTTGTCACCCGTGCCGAACGCGGCGTCCAGATCGACCAGGTGCAGCCACTCGGCGCCGGAGCGCTGCCAGGCGAGGGCGGCCTCCAGCGGGGAGCCGTAGGAGGTCTCGGTCCCGGACTCGCCGTGCACCAGGCGTACGGCCTGACCGTCGCGGACGTCGACGGCGGGGAGGAGTTCGAGCTTGGCCATGGTCTACAGGGTTCCGATCCAGTTGGTGAGGAGCTGGGCGCCGGCGTCGCCGGACTTCTCGGGGTGGAACTGGGTGGCCCACAGGGCGCCGTTCTCCACGGCGGCCACGAAGGGCTTGCCGTGCGTCGACCAGGTGACCTTGGGAGCCTCGATCAGCGGGTTGTGCGTCTCCAGGGCCCAGTCCTGGACCGCGTAGGAGTGCACGAAGTAGAAGCGGGCGTCCGCGTCCAGGCCCGCGAACAGCTGCGAGCCGGCCGGCGCGTCGACGGTGTTCCAGCCCATGTGCGGCACGACGTCGGCCTCGAGCGGCTCGACCGTGCCGGGCCACTCGTCCAGGCCCTCGGCCTCCACGCCGTGCTCGATGCCGCGCGCGAAGAGGATCTGCATGCCGACGCAGATGCCCATGACGGGGCGCCCGCCGGACAGGCGGCGGTCGACGACCCAGTCGCCGCGGGCGGCGCGCAGGCCCCGCATACAGGCGGCGAAGGCGCCTACGCCCGGTACGAGCAGGCCGTCGGCGTTCATCGCCCTGTCGAAGTCACGGGTGATCTCGACATCGGCGCCCACGCGCGCGAGGGCGCGCTCGGCGGACCGGACGTTGCCGAAGCCGTAGTCGAAGACCACGACCTTCTTGGTGCTCAATTCCACACCTCCAGCCGCAGGACGCCCGCGACCAGGCACATGCCCGCGCCGATCGAGAGCAGCACGATGAGGCTCGCGGGCATCTTCTGCTTCACGAAGGAGACGATGCCGCCTGCCAGGAAGAGGCCGACGACGATCAGGAGGGTCGACAGACCGTTCATGGGTTACAGCGCGCCCTTCGTGGAGGGGAGGATGCCGGCCGCGCGCGGGTCGCGCTCGGAGGCGTAGCGGAGCGCCCGGGCCAGCGCCTTGAACTGGCACTCCACGATGTGGTGCGCGTTGCGCCCGTACGGCACGTGCACGTGCAGCGCGATCTGCGCCTGGGCGACGAAGGACTCCAGGATGTGCCGGGTCATCGTCGTGTCGTACTCGCCGATCATCGGCGCCATGTTCTCGGGCTCGGTGTGCACGAGGTACGGGCGGCCGGAGAGGTCGACGGTCACCTGGGCGAGGGACTCGTCCAGGGGAACCGTGCAGTTGCCGAAGCGGTAGATCCCCACCTTGTCGCCGAGGGCCTGCTTGAAGGCGGCGCCGAGCGCGAGGGCGGTGTCCTCGATGGTGTGGTGGGAGTCGATGTGCAGGTCGCCGTCGGTCTTGACGGTCAGGTCGAACAGACCGTGCCGGCCGAGCTGGTCGAGCATGTGGTCGTAGAAGCCGACGCCGGTGGCGATGTCGGTCCTCCCGGTGCCGTCGAGGTCTATCTCGACCAGGACCGAGGTCTCCTTGGTGGTGCGCTCGATTCGTCCGACGCGGACATCGCGAGTCATGCCTCAAGCTCCTTCTTCAAGTCCCGTACCGCGTCGAGGAACGCGTCGTTCTCTTCGGGGGTTCCGGCGGACACCCGCAGCCACCCCGGTACGCCGTTGTCCCGGACCAGGACGCCCCGGTCGAGGATCTTCCGCCAGGCGTCGTGGGCGTTCGCGAACCGGCCGAACTGCACGAAGTTCGCGTCGGACTCGGTGACGTCGTAGCCGATCGCCCGTAGCTCGGCGACCAGCCGGTCCCGCTCCGCCTTCAACTGCTCGACGTACTTCAGCAGCGTGTCGGTGTGCTCCAGGGCGGCCAGCGCGGTCGCCTGGGTGATCGCCGAGAGGTGGTACGGCAGCCGTACGAGCTGGACGGCGTCCACGACCGCGGGGTCCGCGGCGAGATAGCCGAGGCGCAGCCCCGCCGCGCCGAACGCCTTCGACATGGTGCGGGAGACCACCAGATGCGGGCGGCCCGCCAGCAGCGGCAGCAGCGAGTCGCCGTGGCTGAACTCGATGTAGGCCTCGTCCACGATCACCATGGACGGCTTGGCCGCCTGGGCCGCCTCGTACAGCGCGAGGACCGTCTCGGGCGGGACCGCGTTGCCGGTGGGGTTGTTGGGGGTGGTGATGAAGACCACGTCCGGGCGGTGCTCGGCGATGGCCCGCTCCGCGGCGGCGAGGTCGATCGTGAAGTCCTCGTTCCGCGGGCCCGAGATCCAGCCCGTGCCCGTCCCGCGCGCGATGAGCGCGTGCATCGAGTACGACGGCTCGAAGCCGATCGCGGTGCGGCCCGGCCCGCCGAAGGTCTGTAGCAGCTGCTGGATGACCTCGTTGGACCCGTTGGCCGCCCACACGTTCTCGATGGCGAGGGGGTACTTGCCGGTCTTCGTCAGATACGCGGCCAGCTCGGTGCGCAGCTGCACCGCGTCCCGGTCGGGGTAGCGGTTCAGGTCGCGGGCGGCCTCCCGCACCCGCTCCGCGATCCGCTCGACCAGCGGCTCGGGCAGCGGGTAGGGGTTCTCGTTGGTGTTCAGCCGTACGGGGACGTCCAACTGGGGCGCGCCGTAGGGGGACTTGCCACGCAGTTCGTCCCGTACGGGAAGATCGTCGATCCTCACGTCGCTCACTTGCTCTCGGGTACCTTCCAGCCGAACCTCGCCTTGATCGCCGCGCCGTGCGCCGGCAGGTCCTCCGCCTCCGCCAGCGTGACCACGTGGTGCGCGACCTCGGCCAGCGCGTCCTGCGTGTAGTCGACGATGTGGATGCCGCGCAGGAAGGACTGCACGGACAGGCCCGAGGAGTGGCAGGCGCAGCCACCGGTGGGCAGGACGTGGTTGGACCCGGCCGCGTAGTCGCCGAGCGAGACGGGGGCCCAGGGGCCGATGAAGATCGCGCCCGCGTTCTTCACCCGGTCGGCGACCTGAGCCGCATCGGCGGTCTGGATCTCCAGGTGCTCGGCGCCGTACGCGTCGACCACCCTGAGGCCCTCCTCGACGCCGTCCACGAGGACGATCGCGGACTGCTTGCCCCGCAGCGCGGGCACGATCCGGTCCTCGACGTGCCTGGTCGCGGCGACCTGCGGCTCCAGCTCCTTCTCGACCGCTTCCGCCAGCTCGAGGGAGTCGGTGACGAGGACGGCCGCGGCGAGCGGGTCGTGCTCGGCCTGGCTGATCAGGTCGGAGGCGACGTGCACCGGGTCGGCGGTCTCGTCCGCGAGGATCGCGATCTCGGTCGGACCGGCCTCGGCGTCGATGCCGATCTTGCCGGTGAAGTAGCGCTTGGCGGCGGCGACCCAGATGTTGCCCGGGCCGGTGACCATGTTCGCGGGCGGGCAGGACTCGGTGCCGTACGCGAACATCGCGACGGCGGTGGCCCCGCCGGCCGCGTAGACCTCGTCGACGCCCAGCAGGGCGCAGGCGGCGAGGATCGTCGGGTGCGGCAGGCCGCCGAACCCGGCCTGCGCCGGCGAGGCGAGCGCGATCGACTCGACGCCCGCCTCCTGGGCCGGTACGACGTTCATGACCACGGACGACGGGTAGACGGACCGCCCGCCCGGCGCGTACAGACCGACGCGCTCGACCGGCACCCACTTCTCGGTCACGGAGCCGCCGGGGACCACCTGGGTGGTGTGCGTCGTGCGGCGCTGCGCGCGGTGGACCAGGCGGGCGCGGCGGATGGACTCCTCCAGGGCGGCGCGCACGGCCGGGTCGAGGCCGTCGAGGGCGTCGGTGAGCGCCCGGGCCGGGACACGGACGGATTCCAGCCGTACTCCGTCGAACTTCTCGGCGAAGTCGATCAGCGCCGCGTCGCCCCGATGATGCACGGCCTCGCAGATCGGGCGCACCTTCTCCAGGGCGGCCTGAACGTCGAAGTCGGCTCGGGGCAGCAGGTCGCGCAGGGCGGGACCCTCGGGAAGGGCGTCGCCGCGCAGATCGATTCGGGAAATCACAGTCCCAATTCTCTCAGACCGGCGTCGGGAGCCGGTCGCGCGTATCAATGGCTGATACAGAACCTGGCCGGAACCCGGAAGATCGCGTTCACCTCTAGTGTTCCGGCAGTCACTCAGCGGGCATGAACGGCTGTACGAACGCTGAACGATGGAGAGAGAAGGAACAGCGGTGACCGAGGGGGCCGGCCTCCGCGCCGGGGACCTGCCAGAAGACCTGACCGCCGCGGAGGCGGGCATGTGGCAGGCCTTCCGCAACGGCAGCGTGTACGACCTGAGCAGCGGGGACGCCGCCGTGGACGATCCGCACGGCGGCCATCCGTGGGGGCCGGAGCGGACCGTACGGGCGCGCATCGTCTGCTGGCTGCTGCTGGACGGGCCGCCCGCGCTCGCGGGCCGGGTGTCCGCCCTGAAGCTCGTCGGCGTACGGATCAGCGACACGCTGGACCTGGCGGGCGGCACGGTCACGCCCTACGTGGAGCTGCAGGGCTGCCGCTTCGACGCCGAGGTGCGGCTGCCGGAGGCCCGGTTCACCACCGTGCGCCTGGTCGACTGCTCGGTACCGCGCCTGGAGGCGGCCCGGGTGCACACCGAGGGCGACCTGCATCTGCCGCGCTGCCGCTTCCAGAACGGGGTCCGGCTGACCGACGCGCACATCGGCACCGATCTGCTGCTCAACCAGGCGATCGTCTACCGCGACCGCAGCGGCCGGTCGATCGCGGCGGACGGCATGACCGTCGGCCAGGACCTGCAGGCGGAGATGCTGGAGTCGCACGGCGAGCTGAGCCTGCGCGGCGCCCAGGTCGGCGTCTCGCTCAGCCTGCGCGGCGCGCGACTGGCCAACCCGTACTCCCGCCTCGCCCTGAACGCGCCGCAGCTGACGGTCGAGCGCACCCTGTACCTGACCCCGGCCGGCGTGGGCAGCCCGCTGCTGAGCGGCACGACACCCGCGCGCGGGACACGGATCCAGCGCTTCGAGTGCCGGGGCGGGGTGCGCCTGGACGACGGGCGGTTCGGGGACGCCGTCGACCTGGAGCGGGCCCGGTTCGTCTTCACCGACGACCAGGAGCTGTCGCTGCGCCGGGCGCAGACACCCGAACTGCGCTTCCTCGGGGACAAACCGCAGCGGGGCAAGGTGGTGCTGTCCGGCGCGCGGATCGTCAATCTCGTGGACCGTGCGGGCAGCTGGCCGGACGCCGGCAACCTGCACATGGCCGGGTTCACCTACGAGAACCTGGTGCCGCAGGGCCCGTTCCCGCTGACCCGGCGCCTGGACTGGGTGGCGGCCGCCACCGCCGAGTACGCCCCGGAGCCGTACGAACGGCTGGCCTCGGTACTGCGTGCGGCCGGGGAGGACGAGGACGCGCGCGAGGTGCTGCTCGCCAAGCAGCGGCGGCGGCGCGAGACGCTCCCGCTGGCCGGGAAGTTCTGGGGCTACGTCCAGGACTGGACGGTCGCCTACGGCTATCGTCCGGGCCGGGCCGCGGTGTGGATGGCGGTGCTGTGGGCGGCGGGCACGCTCGCGTTCGCGCACGCGGACCATCCGCCGGTGAACCACGAGGGCCATCCGTCCTGGAGCCCGGCGCTGTTCACCCTGGACCTGCTGCTGCCGGTGATCGACCTCGGCCAGGCCGGCCAGTGGCGGATGCGCGGCGGCTGGCAGTGGCTGGTGGCGGTGATGATCCTGCTCGGCTGGATCCTGGCGACGACGGTGGCGGCGGGGGCGACACGGTTGCTCCGCCGCGGCTGACCGCCGGCGGCCGAGGAGGTCCCGTGCGCCGGGAATGTCCTGTGCGCCGAAAAGTTCCCGTGCACCGAAAATTTCACAATTCGCCGACAGGTTCACCACAATGGTTGAACAGTCACCTTTTACCGTTCCTTGACCATCCGCCATACAACCTTCCGTAACTTGCCCCATCCCTCTGGCGCGCCCCCGACCTGCGGACTTTCAATGGTCGACACCATGGCTCTGCTGCCCTCGTTCATCCGCCCCACCTGGATGACCAAACGCTCCGCGGGCCCGTCCGGCCGGTCACCGGCCGGCGACGAGGCCGTGCTCGACGCGCCCGACGACCGTCTCTCGCCCGCGCTGGTGGCGGCGGGCCGGGGCGAGTACACCGGCGCGGCCGAGCTGCTGGCCGCCACCCGCGCCGCGGCCGAGTGGGAGAACCACGACCGGTACGTCAGGCGCCTCGCCGGCTTCGCCCGCTCGCGCCCCGAGTGGTACGAGGAGTGGCGCACGGCCGCCCCCGACGACCCCGACGCCCTGATCCTGGGCGCCCAGCTGGCGGTGGACCGCGTCTGGCCCTCCCCGGCCCGCGCCGAGCTGCTGCGCGAGGCGAGCCCGCTCATCACGGCCGCCGCCCGTGCCGACGACCGCGACCCGGTGCCCTGGCGGATCGCGCTCGACCACGCGCGCGGCTCCCGGGCCGGGCACCGGTACTTCGAGGAGCTGTGGGAGGCGGCGGTCCGGCGCGCCCCGCACCACTACGGCTGCCATGCGGCCGCCCTGCGCTACCTCGCCGCGCTCTGGCACGGTGCGCACCACGAGTGCTTCGACTTCGCCGACCGGGCCGCGCAGGACGCCCCGGCCGACTCGCTCGTGCAGGCACTGCCGGCCCGGGCCGCCTTCGGCTACCTGACCGACGGCTGCGGCCCCGAGGTGCCGCGCGCCCGGCTGGACGCGGCGGCCGACCGCGCGATCGCCCTGTCCGCCCGGTTCCCGGCGGCCGACCCGTGGCCCGCCGAGGTCCGCAACAAGCTCCTGTACGTCCTCATGCGGCTGGACCGCCGGGAGGACGCGCGGGGTCAGCTGCGCCTGATCGGCCCGTACGCCACGTCCTTCCCCTGGGACCGTTTCTCGGACGACCCGCTCGGCCACTTCCTGCGCCTGCGTGAACACCTTCTGACTGCCGGTCCCCGGACCGTCCCGGCCGGGCTGATACCGGTGCCCCAGGACCCTCTCGGCGAGCACCGCGGACACGTCCGCGCCGGTGACCACTAGGCTGGGGCGCCGTGACCACCGTCCGTCTCCCGCTCTTTCCGCTGAACTCGGTGCTGTTCCCGGGGCTCGTGCTGCCGTTGAACGTCTTCGAGGAGCGTTATCGCGCCATGATGCGCGACCTGCTCAAGACCCCCGAGGAGGAACCACGCCGGTTCGCCGTCGTGGCCATCCGCGACGGCCACGAGGTGGCGCCCAGCTCCCCGGGCATGCCGGATCCCACGGCACAACCCGACCGGGGCCCGGCCGCCGGCTTCGGCCCCGACCCCCTGAAGGCCTTCCACGGGGTGGGCTGTGTGGCGGACGCGGCGACCGTCCGGGAACGGGCCGACGGCACGTTCGAGGTCCTGGCCACGGGCACGACCCGGGTCCGCCTGCTGTCGGTCGACGCCTCCGGCCCCTTCCTGACGGCGGAGCTGGAGGAGCTGACCGAAGAGCCCGGCGACGAGGCCGGCGCGCTGGCAGAGGGAGTCCTGCGGTCCTTCCGCCAGTACCAGAAGCGCCTGGCGGGCGCCCGCGAGCGCTCGCTGTCCACCGGTGCCGACCTGCCGGACGACCCGAGCGTGGTGTCGTACCTGGTGGCCGCGGCGATGGTGCACGACACGCCCACCAAGCAGCGGCTGCTCCAGGCTCCGGACACCGCGTCCCGGCTGCGGGACGAACTGAAACTCCTTCGCTCCGAGACCGCCATCATCCGTAATCTGCCGTCGTTGCCCGCGTTCGAGCTGACGCGGACGCCGACGAGCCAGAACTGAGGAACACCGGGAAGACCGAGGCCGAGACACTCCGATGGCGAAGAAGTCCAAGAAGCAGCAGCACTCCGGTGGTACGCCGGCGACGGTGGCCCTGACGGCGGCGGGCGTGGACTTCACCGTCCACGCCTACGACCACGACCCCTCCCACCCCTCCTACGGCGAGGAGGCGGCGCAGGCGATGGGCGTCTCCCCCGACCGCGTCTTCAAGACCCTGGTCGCCGACGTGGACGGCGCCCTGGTCGTCGGTGTGGTCCCGGTGGCCGGTTCCCTGGACCTGAAGGCCCTCGCGGCGGCGGTGGGCGGCAAGCGGGCGACCATGGCCGACCCGACCCTCGCCGAGCGCACGACCGGCTACGTCCGCGGCGGCATCTCCCCCCTCGGCCAGCGCAAGAAACTCCCGACGGTCCTCGACGACTCGGCGGGGGCCCACCCCACGATCTGCGTCTCGGCGGGACGCCGGGGCCTGGAGGTCGAACTGGCACCCGACGACCTGGCGAAGCTGACCCAGGCGGTACTGGCGCCCATCGGCCGAGGCTGACGGGATCGCCGTCGCGGTCGCCTGCCGGCCCCGGCCGAGACGGGCGGGCAGGCGGGCAGGCCGCCAGGCCGGCAGGAGAACGGGATCAGGGGGCGGAGCCCCGGGGTCAGGCCTGCGGGTACAGCGGCTCGGGATCCCGCGGCCCGAACAGCGCGGTCAGCCCGAGATGCACCAGCAACGCCCCGAGCGGCCAGGCCAGCAACGCCCCCTTCGCCCCCAGCTCCAGCGGCCCCGAGAACGTCACGCCCTTGCCCACGGCCTTCGCATGCGCGAGCACGTCGGACTCCGGGCCGAGCCACACCCCCAGCCGCCAGGCCAGCAACGACCCGAGCAGCCCGCCGAGGCCGAGGGCGACGACCAGCGGTACGCCCCCACGCCGCCGCAGCAGGAACACCACGACCGCACTGATCAGCCCGAAGCCCAGTCCCAGCAGCGTGAACGTTCCGTCCACCCCGGCCGCCTGCTCCCCCTCGGAGTCCTTCACATAGACGACCCAGCTCTTGTCGAGCTGGTCACCGACCAGCTGCACGTGCGGCGCCAGCCACCACCACAGCAGCCCCAGCAGCACCCCGCCGAGCGCCACCGCCACCGTGATCACGGCGGCCTCCCGCACTTCGGTCTTCATCCCAGGGCCGTCCTGTTCGTACGATCCCGCGCCCGGCGCCCCGGCAAGCGGCGGAGCCTGCCAGACCTGGTGCGCGGAGTTGTCGTGCGGCGGCGGAGGCGGAGTCAGCGGTGCGGTCACCTGAATATCGTGCCAGGTCCCGCTGTGCGCCGCGTCACCGGACGGCGGCCCTGCGGTACGCCCAGGTCGCCACGGCCAGCGAGACCACTCCGACACCCGCGCACACCCCCAGGTCGACAAGGACGACGGCCCAGTCCGGGTGTGCCCCGAAGGTCCGGGCGTATGCCTCCACGGCGTAGGTCGAGGGCAGCAGATCACGGGCCAGCCGTACGATCTCCGGCATCCGGTCGGCCGGCAGCACACCCAGCAGCAGCGCCGCGGACATGCCCAGCTGCCCGAGCAGCGTGGCCAGTTCGGGCCGGGGCGCGAGCAGCCCGCAGGCGGCACCGAGCCCGGCCAGCGCGGCCCCGGCGAGCGGGATCACCGCCACCAGGATCCACAGGTTGGACAGCGGCAGCCCGAACAGCGCACAGCCGAAGACGGCCGTCACCAGGGTCCCCGGCACCGTGAAGGAGGCGTACGCCGCCGCCGCGCCCAGCACCACCGCGGCCGGCGGCACCGGCAGGGTGGCGTAGTGGTCGAGCCCGCCGCTGGCCCGCAGCTGCCCGAAGTACTGGGACAGCAGGTTCAGTGCCACGTACGCGACGACCAGCACGGACGAGCCGGCCACCACGTACTGGGCCTCGCTGCCGCTGTCGACGACGCCCCGCATCATCACGGCGATGCCGACGGACTGGAAGGTCGCCACGAACAGCAGCGGGATGCGGGCCACCCGGGCCCGGGACAGCTGCGCCCGGTAGACGGCCACCAGGGAGGGCCACAGCCGCGCGGGCGGACCCAGCTCGGCCGCGCCCGGTGCCGCCTCCGGCACGGCCCGGGCGCCGCCCGGCAGAACCTCGGCGGGTACGACACTCACGACGAACTGCTCCTCTTCCCTGCGGCAGCCGCGCACATCCATACGCATCCCGCGGCCCGTGCGCTCATGCCTTCACCAGCCCCTGCCGGGCCGCGCCGCCCAGCGCCAGATAGACGTCCTCCAGACTGGGCGTGGCGAGCGTGAAGTCGTCCAGGGCGGCGAAAGCGGCCCCGCCGGTCACCGTGGCGACGACGGCGCGGGCCTCCTCGGGCGCCAGCCGCAGCGTCCAGCGCCGGCCGGATTCCACGGCCCGCTCCCGCAGGGCGGCGACCTCGGGCACCTCCAGCGGCGCCCGCTCCCGCCACACCAGCTCCACCCGCACCTCGTCGGCGACCTGTTCCTTGAGTCCCGCCGGGGTGTCGCAGGCGATGACCCGGCCCCGGTCGAGCACCGCGACCCGGTCGAGCACGGTCTCGGCCTCGATGACGTTGTGGGTGACCAGCAGCACGGTCGTACCGTGCTCGGCGCGCCGCCGGTCCACGGCGGCCCAGACCGCGCGCCGGGCCACCGGGTCCATACCGGTGGTCGGCTCGTCCAGCACGAGCAGCGGCCGCTGCCCGACGAGGGAGGCGGCGAGACAGGCGAGCCGCCGCTGTCCGCCGGACAGCTTCTTCAGCGCCCGCCCGGCGATCGGGGTGAGTCCCAGTTCGTCCAGGACCGCGTCCCGCTCGGCCCGCGCCCGCCGTACGTCCAGGCCGCGCAGGCGCCCGGTGGTCTCGGCGGCGAGGGAGACGGTCAGCTCGTCCAGGGCGGAGGACTCCTGCCCCAGGTAGGCGAGGATCCGCGCGGCCCGCTCGGGGTGCTTCACGATGTCGTGGCCGAGGATCTCGACGCGACCGGTGTCCGGCCGCAGCAGCCCGGTCAGCTGCCGCACGAGGGTGGACTTGCCGGCGCCGTTCGGACCGAGCAGTCCGAAGACCTCGCCGCGCCGCACGTCCAGCTCGATCCCGTCGGTGGCCCGCACCTCGGGCGTGCCGGGCGTCCCGCGCCGCCCTTTGACGGCCGGGTAGGTCTTGCTGAGCCCACGCACGCGCACGACCTCGTCATGCCGAGGTGCCTGTCCCGCGCGCGTATTCACAAGGGACGAGAGTACGGGGTCGGGGGCCTTTACTCGCCTTTGGGTCCACTTCTGTACGCGACCGGCGGCAATCCCGCCGGTCGCGTACGCCCGCTCACTCCCCCGTGCCCGCGTGTTCGGCGGCGGCCGGGACGTCGACCTCCCGCCAGAACCCCGCCCGGATGGCGTAACGGTCGTGCTCGTCGATCTGGTCGTCCTTGTGGGCCAGCAGCCCGAACCGGGCCGCGTAGCGCAGCAGCTCCCCGTCGATGCGGTGCGGGATGCGCGGGTACATCTGCGACAGCTTCTGCAGCTGGCCCTGGTCGCCGAGGCGGGACATCCAGCGGCGGGCGAACACCTGACCCACTTCGTACGGGTCGCCGCCGACCGTGGTGATGTCCTCCTCGCGGTCGGCCCATCTCTGTTCGGCCGTGGTGAGCTGGGCCAGCGTCGGCATGGAGGCGATCTCGGGCGGCTCGGCGACCGCGCCCGGCCGGTCCACCCAGCCCTTGTCGGAGGACCAGCGCAGGGTCGCCGTCGTGGGGTTCTGGGCGGGCTGGACGCCCGGTGCGCGCAGCGCGGCGAGATCCTTGGGGGTGGGGACGCCCTTGGGGGTGGGGACGCGCTCCTGGGCGCCGTTCTCGGCCGCGGTGCCGCCCGGGGCGTGCGCGCCCTGTTCGGCGGGGCGTTCGGCCGCCGTGGCGAGCGCGGACTCGGGCAGCGGCGCGGACAGGATCGCGGCGATCTCGGGGCGGGGCACGGGCGGCGGCGCGCAGACGCCGGTCAGCTCCTTGGCCCGGACGGCCTGGGTGATCCAGGCGCGGTCCAGTACCCGCCGCTCGTCGGCCTCGGCGACCAGGTCCTCGGACTGGTTGTAGTCGCCGTCGGCGGCCTGGACGGCCCACAGGTGGACGGCGACGCCGTGCTCCTTGGCGGCCATCATGCCGGGCAGCAGATCGCCGTCGCCGGTGACGAGGACGATGTCGGAGCAGGCGCGGTTGCGGGCCAGCTCGGTCAGTTCGGCGTGCATGGCCGCGTCCACGCCCTTCTGCGCCCAGCGTCCGTCGCTGCGGGTGAGGGCACCCAGCCGGACGGTGACCCGGGGCATCACGCGCAGCCGGCGATGCTCCGGCTGGGGGACCCGGTCGGGGGCGCCGTCGAACCAGTAGATGCGCAGCAGCGGGCGCTCGGTCTCCGACTCCGCGCGTTCGCGCAGGGCCTGGACCAGGGCGGGGTGGTCGACGGAGATCCGGGACCGCGAGGGCTCACCGGCGAGGAGGCTGGCGGCGGCGCCCAGCAGATACCCGGCGTCCACCAGGACGATGCAGCGGTCCACTCGACTCACCCTCTTCCCGGGAGGCTTTGCTTCGGACTTCCTTCGAGTCTGCCCGACCGCGCGGGGGTTAACGGCCCGAACTCGATCTTCGGCGTGGCGTTTGCGGATCCCGCTCGCCCACCTGCCCTGTAACACACGGTAATTATCCGACATGCGCTTGATGTCAGCCTATGTGAATCTGGTCCCGGCCCTGGCCCCTAGATCCCCCACAGGAGGCAGATCACCATGGCCAAGAACAAGAACCGTAAGCAGGGTGGCCCGCAGAACCGCTCCTCGCAGGCCGAGCACGCACCGGAGCGCGCACAGCGTCCGTCGGCGGAGGAGCACGAGTCGCCGATGGCGCACGTACCGGGCGATCCCTCGGATGTTGCTCGTAAGAAGCAGAAGAGCTTCGGCCACAACTAAAGGGCAGTTGACAGCCCAGGCACACAGAAGGGGCGCACCCGTGCGGGGTGCGCCCCTTCGCGCGTCTGCGACTCAGCCCGCCAGACAGGACGGTCCGAGCAGCACCTTCAGGTCGCCGAAGAGCGCCGGGTCGGGCTTGACCCGGTGCCGGTCCAGGCGCAGCACGGTGGTCTTGCGCGGGCCCTGGAGTTTGATCCGGACCTCGCTGTCGCCCTTGTGGTGGCTGAGGATCTCGCCGAGGCGGCTGACCATGGGCGGTGTGACCCTGGTGGCCGGGATGGTGAGGATCACCGGCGCGTTGGTGCCCGCGTTGGACAGGTCCGGGACCATCAGCTCCATGGCGACGAGCCGCGGCACGTCCTCGCGCTTGTCCAGGCGGCCCTTGACGAACACGACCGCGTCCTCGACGAGTTGGGTCGACACCAGCTGGTAGGTCGCCGGGAAGAACATGCACTCGATGGAGCCGGCGAGGTCCTCGACCGTGGCGATCGCCCAGGCGTTGCCCTGCTTGGTCATCTTGCGCTGGAGACCGGAGATGATGCCGCCGATGGTGACGACCGCGCCGTCCGCGTGCTCGCCGCCGGTGAGCTGGGCGATACCCGCGTCCGCCTTGTCGGACAGCACGTGCTCCAGGCCGAAGAGCGGGTGGTCGGAGACGTACAGACCGAGCATCTCCCGCTCCTGGGCGAGCAGATAGGTCTTGTCCCACTCGTCGTCGGTGAACTGGACGTCGAGGCCGAAGCCGGGCTCGCTGCTGGTCTCCTCGCCCATGCCGCCGAAGAGGTCGAACTGCCCCTCGGCCTCCTTGCGCTTGACCGCGACCACGTTGTCGATCATCGGCTCGTACTGTGCCGTGAGGCCCTTGCGGGTGTGCCCCATGGTGTCGAAGGCGCCTGCCTTGATCAGCGATTCCGTGGTGCGCTTGTTGCACGCGACCGCCTCGACCTTGTCGAGGTAGTCGGGGAAGGAGGCGTACTTGCCCTTGGCCTTGCGGCTCTTGATGATCGACTCGACCACGTTGGTGCCGACGTTGCGCACGGCTTCGAGGCCGAAGAGGATCACGTCGTCGCCCTGGGCGGCGAAGTTGTGCACCGACTCGTTGACGTTCGGGGGGAGCACCTTGATGCCCATGCGGCGGCACTCGTTGAGGTAGATCGCCGACTTGTCCTTGTCGTCCTTGACGGAGGTCAGCAGCGCGGCCATGTACTCGGCGGGGTAGTTCGCCTTGAGGTACGCGGTCCAGTACGAGACCAGGCCGTACGCGGCCGAGTGCGCCTTGTTGAACGCGTAGCCGGCGAAGGGGACCAGCACGTCCCACAGGGCCTGGATCGCCTCGTCGCTGTAGCCGTTCTTGCGGGCGCCGGCCTGGAAGATGGTGAAGTTCTTCGCCAGCTCGTCGGGCTTCTTCTTGCCCATGACGCGGCGGAGGATGTCGGCCTCGCCGAGCGAGTAGCCCGCGATGATCTGGGCGGCCTTCTGCACCTGCTCCTGGTAGACGATCAGGCCGTAGGTGACCGCGAGGACCTCTTCGAGGGGCTTCTCCAGCTCGGGGTGGATCGGGGTGATCTCCTGCTGCTTGTTCTTGCGCAGCGCGTAGTTCGTGTGGGAGTTCATGCCCATCGGGCCCGGCCGGTACAGGGCCGACACGGCGGAGATGTCCTCGAAGTTGTCGGGCTTCATCAGACGCAGCAGCGAGCGCATGGGGCCGCCGTCGAACTGGAAGACGCCGAGGGTGTCGCCGCGCTGGAGCAGCTCGAAGGTCGTGGGGTCGTCGAGCGGCAGGCCCAGGAGGTCGATGTCGATCCCCTTGTTGGCCTTCACCATCTTGACGGCGTCGTCCATGATCGTGAGGTTGCGCAGGCCGAGGAAGTCCATCTTCAGCAGGCCGAGCGACTCGCAGCTCGGGTAGTCCCACTGCGTGATGGTCACGCCGTCGGTGTGCCGCACCCAGACGGGGACGTGCTCGGTGATGGTCTCGCTGGACATGATCACGCCGGCCGCGTGCACGCCCATCTGCCGGACCAGGCCCTCCACACCGCGCGCGGTGTCGATGACCTTCTTCACATCCGGCTCGTTCTCGTACATCCCGCGGACCTCGCCGGCCTCGCTGTAGCGCGGGTGCTGCGGGTCGGTGATGCCGGACAGCGGGATGCCCTTGCCGAGGACGTCGGCGGGCATGGCCTTGGTGATGCGGTCGCCCATCGCGTACGGGTAGCCCAGCACGCGCGCGGAGTCCTTGATCGCGTTCTTGGCCTTGATGGTGCCGTAGGTACCGATCATGGCGACCTTGTCGGCGCCGTACTTCTCGGTCACGTACCGGATCACCTCGACGCGCCGGCGCTCGTCGAAGTCGATGTCGACATCGGGCATCGAGATGCGCTCGGGGTTGAGGAACCGCTCGAAGATCAGGCCGTGCGGGATGGGGTCGAGGTCGGTGATACCCATGGCGTAGGCGACGATCGAGCCGGCCGCGGATCCTCGGCCGGGGCCGACCGCGATGCCGTTGTTCTTGGCCCACATGATGAAGTCGGCGACCACGAGGAAGTAGCCGGGGAAGCCCATCGAGATGATGACGTCCATCTCGTAGTCCGCCTGCTTCTGGCGGTCCTCGGGGATGCCGCCGGGGAAGCGGCGCTCCATGCCGCGGCGCACTTCCTCCTTGAACCAGGTGACCTCGGTGTAGCCCTCGGGGATGTCGAACTTGGGCATGAGGTCGCGCTTCTCGAACATGCCGGTGGTGTCGACCATCTCGGCGACGAGGAGCGTGTTGGCGCAGCCCTCCTGCCAGGCGTCCGAGGAGTCGATGGCGTACATCTCGTCCGTGGACTTCAGGTAGTAGCCGGTGCCGTCGAACTTGAAGCGGTCCGGGTCGGAGAGGTTCTTGCCGGTCTGGATGCACAGCAGGGCGTCGTGGGCACCGGCCTCGTGCGCGTAGGTGTAGTGCGAGTCGTTGGTGACCAGCGGCGGGATGCCGAGCTTCTTGCCGATCTCCAGCAGGCCGTCACGGACCCGGCGCTCGATCTCGATGCCGTGGTCCATCAGCTCCAGGAAGTACCTGTCCTTGCCGAAGATGTCCTGGTAGTCGGCGGCCGCCTTCAGTGCCTCGTCGAAGTGGCCGAGGCGCAGCCGGGTCTGCACCTCGCCGGAGGGGCAGCCGGTGGAGGCGACGATGCCCTCGGACCACTGGGAGATGGTCTCCTTGTCCATCCGGGGCCACTTCTGCAGCCAGCCCTCGGCGTAGGCGTCGGAGGAGAGCCGGAAGATGTTGTGCAGGCCGGTCTTGTTCACCGCCCACATCGTCTTGTGGGTGTAGCCACCGGAACCGGAGATGTCGTCCCGCTTCTGGTGCGGCTGGCCCCAGAGGATCTTGCGCTTGTTCCGCCGGGACTCGGGGGCGACATATGCCTCGATCCCGATGATCGGCGTGATTCCGGCTTTCTTCGCGGTGTGGAAGAAGTCGTACGCCCCGTGGAGGTTGCCGTGGTCGGACATGGCGATGTGCGTCATGCCCATCTCGTTGCAGGCGTTGAACATGTCCTTGAGCCGCGCGGCACCGTCCAGCAGCGAGTACTGGGTGTGGACGTGCAGGTGCGTGAAGGGCGGCTTTGACACGGTTTCGGCCTCCGAGGGAAACAGGCGTCGACGATCTTCCGACCGGCTGCGGACCGACTGCGGACAGTCTGGGGGACAGCGTCGAAGTCTATGCCCCGGCACTGACACTCGCGGGCCTCGTCCGCGTACCTTCATGCGGGAACCGGGCACTCCCGCGTGGCGTCGCCCGTTGAAGACGGCGGAAGCGCTGTCGCACCCGTTCCCGCACATGCACGCACCACCCGTCCTGCACCAGGAGGCACCCCGCGATGTCGGTCCCCCAGCTCAACGACGAGCAGCGCGGCGAGGAGATCCTCACCGTCTTCGACACCGCCTTCGGCCGGCTCCTGGCCGCCGACCCGGCCGCGTTCCGGGTGAAGTTCCGGAAGATGGCGGCCTCGGCGTTCGCCTTCTACCGGGGCACGGCGGCCCTCTTCTACCACGACCTGACCGCGAACAAGGAGTTCGGGTCGAAGCGCGGCGGCCCGTACCTGGACGACCGCACCTCGCGCGTGTGGATCCACGGCGACCTGCACGCGGAGAACTTCGGCACGTACATGGACGCCACCGGCCGGCTGATCTTCAACGTCAACGACTTCGACGAGGCCTACGTCGGCCCCTTCACCTGGGACCTCAAGCGCTTCTCGGCCTCCATCGCCCTCATCGGGTACGCCAAGGCCCTCGGCGACGAGCAGATCAGCGAGCTGGTGACCGTCTACGCCGCCGCCTACCGCGAGCGCATCCACGCCCTGGCCACGGGTGCCAAGAGCGACGAGGTACCGCCCTTCACCCTGGACACCGCACAGGGTCCGCTGCTGGACGCGCTGCGTGACGCCCGCTCGCTGACCCGCTTCGGACTGCTGGACTCGATGACCGAGATCCGCGACTTCGAACGCCGGTTCGCGCCCGGCGGCGGCTCCATCGAGCTGGACGCGGCGACCCGCTACAAGGTGCTGGCCGCCTTCGACGGCTACCTGGAGACGCTCCCGGACTCCTCGCTGACCCGCCCGGACTCCTACCGGGTCAAGGACGTCGTCGGCCGCCGGGGCATCGGCATCGGCTCGGCGGGCCTGCCGTCGTACAACATCCTTCTGGAGGGCCACAGCGACGCCCTGGAGAACGATGTCGTGATCTACATCAAGCAGGCGCAGACCCCGGCCGTCTCCCGGCACATCACGGACCCCGCGATCGCGGAGTACTTCCAGCACGAGGGCCACCGCACGGTGATCTCCCAGCGCGCCCTGCAGGCGCACGCCGACCCGTGGCTGGGCTGGACCGAGCTGGACGGCGCGGGCCAGCTGGTCGCCGAGGTCTCGCCGTACGCGGTCGACCTGGACTGGGGCGACATCGACGACCCGGAGGAGATCGCGGCCGTCGTCGCCGACCTGGGCCGGGCCACCGCCACCATGCACGCGGCGGCCGACGACCAGTCCGGCGAGTCCCTGGTGCCGTTCTCCACCGAGCGGGCCATCGACGCGGCGCTCGCCGCCGACGAGGAGGGCTTCGCGCCGCTCCTGGTGGACTTCGCGCACGGTTACGGCGCACAGGCACGCGCCGACCACCAGATCTTCGTCGACCTGTTCCGCAACGGCCGGATTCCGGGGCTGTAACCTTCGCGCACTCACAGGCACCCTTTAGGGGTCCCTTACTCGCCTACGTGACACACTCTCCTTTCGCTATGGACATATCCGGGACCCAGCTCAGAGCCGTGCGCGCGGCGCTGTTCACGGCCTTCGTCGTGACGCTCAGCACCGCGTCGCACGTACTGCTGTCCCGGGCCCCGCTGCCGCCGGCGACCGTGACCGCGGTCGCCGGCGGAGTGTTCGTCACCGCGTACGCGCTGGCGGGCCGCGAGCGCGGCTTCGGCCGGATCGCGGCCCTGCTGATCCCGCTGGAGCTGGCCGCGGACACGGTGTTCACCACCGGCCAGCACGCCTGTTACGGCAGGGCGGGCGGCCCGGTGGCCGGCCCGCTGCGCGTCTTCGGCTTCGACGTGCTGTGCCAGGGCGGCGCCGTGGGCGCCCCGCTGGCCCGGATGACCGGTGCCGAGGGCTCCGGCTCCGGAGCCCACCTCGCGCACGCCGGCCCGGCCGTCGCCTGGCTGCTGCTCGCCGCGCACGTCGGCGTGGGGCTCCTCGCGGCCGCCTGTCTGCGGCGGGGCGAGCGGGCCCTGACCCAGCTGCTGCGCGCGGTCGCCGCGACCACCTTCCGGCCGCTGCTGCTCGCCGTGGCCGCCGTCTGCGTACGGCTGTCCCCGGTCCGCCGGCTGCCGCGCCCGGCCCCGCGGCCGGCCACCGCCCGCGACCGGCTCCTCGTGCACTCCCTGGGACGGCGCGGACCGCCGTGCTCACCGGCCCTCGCCTGAGGCGACGGCACCTGAGCACGACCAGTCCCCCACACGTATCCCGCGTACGACCTGTGCGCGTCCCACATGGAGATCACCAATATGAGCAAGCGGAACACCCAGGCGGCGAAGACGGCGGCCCGGGAGCGGCTGCGCCAGGAGCGCGAACGGCAGGCCAAGCGCGACAAGGCCAGGCGGCAGATCATCGTGGCCGCCTCGGTCGTGGGCGTGCTGGCCGCGGCCGGCGGCATCGGCTACGCCGTCGTCCAGGCCACCAAGCCCGGCTACTGGGAAGGGCTGAAGGACGCCAAGGTGACCGCCCCGGCCAACACCACGGGCACGAAGGGCACCACGGTCGTCATCGGCAAGGACAGCGCGAAGAAGACCCTCAAGATCTACGAGGACCCGCGCTGCCCGGTCTGCGCCCAGTTCGAGCAGACGGTCGGCTCGACCGTGAAGAAGGACATCGACGACGGCAAGTTCAAGGTCCAGTTCGTCGGTGCCACGTTCCTCGACGGGACCAGCGGCGAGGGCTCCAAGAACGCGCTGAGCGCTCTCGGCGCCGCGCTGAACGTCTCCCCCGAGGCCTTCCTCGAGTACAAGAGCGCCCTGTACTCCACGAAGTACCACCCGCAGGAGTCGGACGACAAGTTCAAGAGCGACGACTACCTGCTCGAGGTCGCCGCCACCGTCCCCGCGCTGAAGAACGACACGAAGTTCCAGAACGCGGTGAAGAACGGCACCTACGACGCCTGGGCGATGGCCATGTCGAAGACGTTCGACGACAACAAGGACGGCGTCACCGGCACTCCGGGCTTCGTCATGGACGGCAAGAAGCTCACCGCCGACAACCAGGGCACCCCGCTGCTGACCGTGGCCGACTTCAACAGGGTGGTGGGCGCGGCCCTCAAGGGCTGACCGCACCCGACGGGCCGTCGGAAACCGCCCTCCGCGTGAAGAGCGGGCGAACTTTCGGAGTTCGCCCGCTCTCGCGCATACCGATCAGTAACCTGATCGGTCGTGACCAGTCGATACAGATCATCCGAGGCATCCCAGCGCCTCAACTCCTCCTCGCCCCGCCGCCGTACGGTCGTCAAGGCCGCGGCGGCGACCGCTGTCCTGGCCGGCCCGCTGGCCGCCGCCCTGCCGGCCCGCGCCGCCACGGACGCCCCCGCCTTCCTGCACGGCGTCGCCTCCGGTGACCCGCTGCCCGACGGCATCCTGCTGTGGACCCGGGTGACCCCCGTCCCGGAGGCGATACCCGGCTCGGGGCTCGGCCCGGACACCGAGGTGAGCTGGATCGTCGCCAGGGACAAGGCGTTCACCAGCATCGTCGCCAAGGGCTCCACCACCGCGACGGCCGCCTCCGACCACACCGTGAAGGCGGACATCCGCGGTCTGCAGCCGGCCACCGACTACTGGTTCCGTTTCTCGGCCGGCGGCACCGACTCCCCGGCGGCGCGCACCCGCACCGCGCCGGCGGCGGACGCGGCCGTGTCCGGCCTGCGCTTCGGCGTGGTCTCCTGCGCCAACTGGGAGGCCGGCTACTTCTCGGCCTACCGGCACCTCGCGGCGCGCAGCGACCTCGACGCCTGGCTGCATCTCGGCGACTACATCTACGAGTACAAGTCCGGCGAGTACGCGGCCCGCGGCAAGGTGGTACGCCCGCACGCCCCGGCGAACGAGATCCTCACGCTCGCCGACTACCGGATCCGGCACGCCAAGTACAAGACGGACCCCGACCTGCAGGCCCTGCACCTGAAGGCGCCGGTCATCGCGATCTGGGACGACCACGAGTTCGCCGACAACGCCTGGTCGGGCGGCGCGGTCAACCACACCGAGGGCGCCGAGGGCAGCTGGGCGTCCCGTCAGGCGGCCGCGAAGCAGGCCTACTTCGAGTGGATGCCGGTCCGTCCGGCGGTCGCCGGCACCACCTACCGGCGGCTGCGGTTCGGCAAGCTCGCCGATCTGTCCCTGCTGGACCTGCGCTCCTTCCGCTCCCAGCAGGCCGCCACGGCCAGCGGCTCGGTGGACGACCCGGACCGCACGCTCACCGGCCGGGCCCAACTCGACTGGCTGAAGGCGGGCCTGGCGGCCTCCGACACCAAGTGGCGGCTGGTCGGCAACTCGGTGATGATCTCGCCGTTCTCCTTCGGCTCCCTCTCCGCCGACCTGTTCAAGCCGCTCGCCAAGCTGCTCGGACTGCCGCAGGAGGGCATCGCCGCCAACACCGACCAGTGGGACGGCTACACCGACGACCGCCGCGAGCTGCTGGGCCACCTGCGCTCGAACGCGATCGGCAACACCGTCTTCCTCACCGGTGACATCCACATGTCGTGGGCCAACGACGTGCCGGTCGACGCCGGGACCTACCCGCTGTCCGCCTCGGCGGCCACCGAGTTCGTGATCACCTCGGTGACGTCCGACAACCTCGACGACATCGTGAAGGTCCCCGAGGGCACGGTCTCGGCGGTCGCCGCACCGGTCATCAAGGCCGCCAACCGGCACGTCCACTGGGTGGACACCGACCGGCACGGCTACGGCGTGCTGGACATCACCGCCGACCGCGCGCAGATGGACTACTACGTCCTGTCCGACCGCACCGACGCCGACGCCACGTCCGACTGGGTGCGTTCGTACCGCACGCGCAGCGGCACGCAGAAGGTCGAGCGGACCTACGACCCGGTGTGACCGCCCGCTACAGGCTGTCGAGGAAGCCGAGTGCCACCCGCCAGGTGGCCTCGGCGGCCTCCGCGTCGTAGTCCGGCAGCTCGGGGTCGGTGTAGAGGTGCCCGGCCCCGGGGTAGCGGTAGACCTCCACGTCGGCGCCCGTCCGGCCCATCTGCAGATACCAGGCGCTCAGCCAGTCGTCCGTCTCGAACGGGTCCGGCTCGGCCACGTGCAGCTGCACCGGCAACTCGTCCGCCTGCGCGCTCGGCGCGATGTCCGAGGTGCCGTGCAGAAGCAGCAGCCCGCGCGCCTTGTCGTCGCCGAGGGCGAGGGTCTGGGCGACGGAGGCGCCGAGCGAGAACCCGGCGTACACCAGCCCCCGGTCCGAGTAGGGGGCCGCCGCCAGCACGGCCCGCTTGAGCAGCTCCTCCTTGCCCAGCTCCTCCTTGTACGCCATGCCCTCCTCGGCGGTGTCGAACGTGCGCCCCTCGAAGAGGTCCGGCGTCCACACCTCGTGGCCCGCCGCGCGCAGCCGGTCCGCGGCCTCGCGCACCGCGGGCCTGAGCCCGTAGGTCGAGTGAAAGAGCATGATGTTCATGAGGCCATGGTGCCAGCCGGGTACGACAGGGACGGCGCCGCTGTACCCAGGCGAGCCGAGAACACACATGTTCATCGGCCCCCGAGCCGGGTTAGGCGCCCAGGCATGGAGAACGTACTCCGCCCCCTGATCGTGCTCGGCAGCACGGTGCTGCTCACGCTGGCCATCGGGTGGGCCACCGACCGGCTGCTGCGCAAGGCCGACGAACGCAACCCCGACACCCCGCTGTGGGAACTGCTGCGGCGCGGCCGCATCCCCTACCAGCTCGTCCTGTGCGCCGCCATGCTCAGAGGCTCGTACGACCAGGCGAAGCTGCTCGAACGGCACCAGGTCGGCATCGGCCGGACCCTGACCCTGGTGCTGATCGGCTCCGCCGCCTGGCTGGTGATCCGGATCGCCGCGGCGGTCGTCGAGACCTCCTACAGCCGCTACGCGCGCGCCCACCGGGACGCGGCCCGCGTCCGCCGGGTGCGTACGCAGGTGGAGCTGATCATGCGGGTGGTGTCCGCGGTCGTCATCGTCGTGGCCATCGCCTCGATGCTGCTCACCTTCCCGGCGATGCGCGCCGCCGGTGCCTCGCTGCTGGCGTCCGCCGGCATCCTGGGCATCGTGGCCGGTGTCGCCGCCCAGTCGACGCTGTCGAACATGTTCGCGGGCCTGCAGATCGCTTTCGGTGACATGGTGCGCATCGGAGACACGGTCGTCGTGGACGGCGAGTGGGGCACGGTCGAGGAGATCACCCTGACGTTCCTGACGGTACGGACCTGGGACGAGCGCCGGATCACCATGCCGGTGTCGTACTTCACCTCCAAGCCGTTCGAGAACTGGTCCCGCGGCACCCCGCAGATGACCGGCATCGTCTTCTGGTACCTCGACCACAGCGCGCCCGTCGAGGCGATGCGGGAGAAGCTGCGCGACATCCTGCGCCAGTGCCCGGCCTGGGACGGCCGCGCCTGCGGGCTGCAGGTGACGGACACGACCCCGAACAGCATCCAGGTGCGCGCCCTGGTGACCGCGAAGGACGCCGACGACATCTGGACGGTGCGGGTCACGGTCCGCGAGGAGATGATCGCCTGGCTGTCGGCGGAGCACCCCTACGCGCTCCCGCGGGTCAACACCTCGGACGCGGTGCTCCCGCCCTACCAGGTGCCGTCCCCCGACCGCTCCACGCTCCGCAAGGCGTACGACTTCCCGCGCACGGGCCGGGGATGACCACGGGCGGGCGGCTGAGAAGGGAGGTCAACGCAGGCTGCGCACGTCCAGATGACGAAGCACCCGGTCCACGATCTCCGGATCCGCGCCCGGCTCGCTGCGCGCCGCCAGCACCTCGTGCCGCGCGGCGCTCAGCATCTCGCCCTGGATCCGCCGCACCCGCTTCAGCCGCCTGGCCCGCTGGTGCTGTGCCTCGCGCCGTTCCTCCTCCCCCACGTCCGGACTGATCCGGAACCCGATGTCGAAGGCACGCCGCAGCATCTGCTCGGAGAGGTCCTCGGGCAGGTCCTCCACCTGCTCGATCTCCCGCAGCCGGCGCTTCGCCGCCTTCGCGGCCCGCACCGCCAGCTCCTTCTCGAATTCCTTCTCCCGCTCGGAGTCGGCCCGCACCCCGAGCCGCCTCACCAGCCACGGCAGCGTCAGCCCCTGCAGCACGAGAGTGGCGACGATCACCCCGAAGGCGATGAAGATGATCTCGTCCCGGTCGGGGAACGGCGCCCCGTCCTCGGTCTTCAGCGGAACCGCCAGCGCCAGCGCCACGGACGCCACCCCGCGCATCCCGGACCACCACATCACGACGGTCTCCCGCCAGCTGACCGGGATCTCCTCGTCGTAGTCCCGGCGGGCGTGCAGCCGCTTGGTCAGCCAGGTGGCGGGCAGCAGCCACACCAGCCGTACGACGACGACCACGCCCACGACGGTGGCCGCCCACCCCAGCATCTCGCCCCACCGCCCCTGGGCCGTGCGGATGGCGTTGTGCAGCTCCAGGCCGATCAGCCCGAAGGCGACGCCGGTGACGAGGGTGTCGATGATGTCCCAGAAGGTGTGCCCGGCGAGCCGGGTCATCACGTCGTCGGCGTCGGTGGCGTACTCGGCCAGGAAGAGGGCGGTGGTGAGCACGGCGAGCACGCCGGAGCCGTGCAGCCTCTCCGCGAGCACGTAGGAGGCGTACGGCACCAGCAGGGTCATGCCGATCTGGAGGGTCGGGTCGCCCAGCAGGTCCATCAGCCGGTTCGCGCCCCAGCCCAGCACCAGCCCCACGGCCACCGCGACGACCGCGGACAGCACGAGGTCCAGGCCGGCCCGCCAGGGCGAGAACGTACCGCTCACGGCCGCGGCGATCGCCACGTGGTAGAGCACGATGGCGGTGACGTCGTTGAAGAGCCCCTCGCCCTCCAGGATCGACACCAGGCGGCGCGGCAGTCCGAGCTGTCCGGCGACGCTCGTCGCGGCGACCGGATCGGGCGGCGCGATCAGGGCGCCCAGGGCGACGGCGGCGGCGATCGGCAGCCCGGGCACGATCGCGCCGGCGACGAACGCCACAGACACCGTCGTCACGAACACCAGGGCGACGGCCAGCAGGAAGATCGGGCGGACGTTGGCCGCGAACTGCCGCCAGGAGGTCCGGCGCACGGCGGCGTAGAGCAGCGGCGGCAGCAGCGCGGGCAGGATCAGCTCGGGCGGGATGTCCACGTCGGGCACGAAGTCCACGACCGCCAGGACCCCGCCGAGCAGGGTCATCAGCACCGGCGCCGGCACCCCGAACCGGTCGCCCACCGGGACGCTCACCAGGGCCCCGAGCAGCAGTACGAACAACAGAGCCAACTGATCCACGGCCGGCGCTCCGGGAGTCGACGATCACACGGCAGGCCTCAAGCCTGCCATCCGGCCGGTGGGAAGGCCCGCTGCTACAGTGCGCGGCGCATCGCCCGGTGCGGTATGCCCGCGTCCGGGAACTCGGGGCCGTACGCCGCGTAGCCGAGACGCTCGTAGAAGCCCAGGGCGTGGGTCTGCGCGTGCAGGTCCACCGCCGTGAGGCCGCGCGCGTGTGCCGCGTCCTCGACGGCCCGCACCAGGGCCGCGCCGACCCCGAGTCCGCGCGCCTCCCGGGAGACCGCGAGTCGCCCGAGGGAGCCCACCGCCGGGTCCCCGCCGGTCTTCGCGGCCGCCGCCTCGCCGTACAGCAGCCGCCCGGTGCCGAGCGGCACGCCGTCCTCACGGACCGCCAGCACATGGACGGCGACGCTGTCGTAGGCGTCGTACTCGATGTCCTCGGCTACGCCCTGCTCGACGACGAAGACCTCCTTGCGGACCGCGAAGCAGGCCTCGCGGTCGGCGGGGTCCTCGGCGACCCGGACGGTGTACGGCGTGCTCACGCGTACGTCTCCTCGCGGACCTGGTCGAGGGCCTGCCGCAGGTCCTCGGGGTAGTCGCTCTCGAACTCCACCCACTGCCCGTCCCCCGGGTGCTCGAAGCCGAGCCGGACGGCGTGCAGCCACTGGCGGGTCAGGCGCAGCCGCTTGGCGAGCGTCGGGTCGGCACCGTAGGTCAGGTCGCCGACGCAGGGGTGGCGGTGGGCGGCCATGTGCACGCGGATCTGGTGGGTGCGGCCGGTCTCCAGCTTCACGTCCAGCAGGGAGGCGGCGCGGAAGGCCTCGACGAGGTCGTAGTGCGTCACCGAGGGCTTGCCGTCGGCCGTGACCGCCCACTTGTAGTCGTGGTTCGGGTGGCGGCCGATCGGGGCGTCGATCGTGCCGCTCGTCGGGTCCGGGTGGCCCTGGACCAGGGTGTGGTACCGCTTGTCGACCGTGCGCTCCTTGAACTGGCGCTTGAGCGACGTGTACGCGTACTCGGACTTGGCGACCACCATCAGGCCCGAGGTGCCGACGTCGAGGCGGTGCACGATGCCCTGGCGCTCGGCGGCGCCCGAGGTGGAGATGCGGTAGCCGGCGGCCGCGAGACCACCGATGACGGTGGGGCCGGACCAGCCCGGCGACGGGTGCGCGGCCACGCCGACCGGCTTGACGATCACGACCACGTCATCGTCGTCGTGCACGATCTCCATGCCCTCGACCGGCTCGGCGACCACCTGCACCGGGGCGGGCGCCTGCGGCATCTCGACCTCGAGCCAGGCGCCGCCGCGCACCCGCTCGGACTTGCCGACCACCGCGCCGTCGACCTGGACCTTGCCGGCCGCGGCCAGCTCCGCAGCCTTCGTGCGGGAGAAGCCGAACATGCGGGAGATGGCGGCGTCGACGCGCTCGCCCTCCAGGCCGTCGGGCACGGGCAGGGTACGGATCTCGGGAATCGTGCTCACCCGTCGAGTATGCCGGACGGGCCGGACAGCCCCGAACGGGCCTGTGGACAACCCCCGGCTAAGGGCGCCGGCTCAGTCCTTGTGGACCGTGCCGTCCGGGTCCAGGCCGCGGAAGGACAGCAGCACGATCAGGATGCCGCCGCACACGATCGCCGAGTCGGCGAGGTTGAACACCGCGAAGCCCTTGGGCGCGATGAAGTCCACGACCTCGCCCTCGAAGATCCCGGGGGTGCGGAAGATGCGGTCGGTGAGGTTGCCGAGCGCGCCGCCGAGCAGGAGGCCGAGCGCGATCGCCCAGGGGAAGCTGTAGAGCTTGCGGGCCAGCCGGATGATCACCACGATCACGGCGGCCGCGATGAGCGTGAAGATGATCGTGAAGGCCGCGCCGAAGCCGAAGGCGGCGCCCGGGTTGCGGATGGCGTGCAGCTCCAGCAGGTCCCCGACGAGCCGGATCGGCGCGCGGCCCTCCAGCCTGGCGACCACGAGCATCTTGCTGATCAGGTCGACGGCGTACGCGAACGCGGCCACCGCGAACAGCACGGCGATCCGGCGCCCGCGCCCGGTCCGCGGCCGCGCCTGCTGCTCGTCCGCGCCGGGCGCTCCGGCCTCGCGAGACGCCCCGGAACCGGCGGGCGCGCCGGCCGCCGCCATCTGCTCACCACTGTCGTCCGGGGTGTCCGGCGTACCGATGATGCGCTCCGCCTCTGCCACGTGAGTCCCTCAACCTAGGTGCCTGACTGAGGACGAGACTACGGCACGCCTCGGCGGGCCTTCACGCTCAGGAGCGACGTTCCTGCTTCTGCTTGCACTCCACGCACAGGGTGGCCCGCGGGAATGCCTGCATCCGGGCCTTGCCGATGGGGTTCCCGCAGTTCTCGCACAGGCCGTAGGTGCCCGCGTCCAGTCGTTCCAGGGCCCGCTCGGTCTGGGTCAGCATCTCGCGCGCGTTGGCGGCCAGCGCCAGCTCGTGCTCGCGGGTGATGTTCTTGGTGCCGGTGTCGGCCTGGTCGTCGCCCGCGCCGTCCCCGGAGTCCCGCATCAGGCCGACGAGGGACGCCTCCGACGAGCTGATCTCCTCGCGCAGCCGCTCCTCCTCGGACTGCAGCTCCGCGCGGGCCTCCGCCACCTCTTCCGGGGTCCAGGGGTCCTCGCCGGGACGCACCGCCAGTTCGCCGGGCTCCACCGCGCCGGCCCGTGCCTTGGGAACGCCGCTCTCCGCCGTGGCCGTACCAGGAGTCTTCTTCGCAACCACTGTCGTGGCTCCCGTCTGCTTCGCGGCCCGCGCCGCGCCCGCTTTCTTGGCCGTGCTCTTCGCGGCCGCCTCCGAGGAGACGTCCTGACCGGCGTCTTTCTTCGCCGCCGGCTCCTGCGTCACCGCCCCCTTCGCCGCCGACCCCTCCTCCGCGACCTTCTCGGCAACGGCCTTCCTGGCCGGTGTCTCCACGGAGACGTCCTCGCCGACGGCCTTCTTCGCCGCCGGCTCCTGCGCCACCGCCCCCTTCGCCGCCGACCCCTCCTCCGCGACCTTCTCGGCAACGGCCTTCCTGGCCGGTGTCTCCACGGAGACGTCCTCGCCGACGGCCTTCTTCGCCGCCGGCTCCTGCGTCACCGCCCCCTTCGCCGCCGACCCCTCCTCCGCGACCTTCTCGGCAACGGCCTTGCTGGCCGGTGTCTTCCCGGACGGCGCCTCCTTCACGGCCGCCTTCCGGGCCGGCGCCTGCTCGGCCGGTACGTGCTCGGACGCCGCCTTCCTGGACGGCGCCTTCTTCGTGGCCGCCTTCGTGCCCCGGACCTTCTCCGCCGAGGCCTTCTCCACCGGCTCCTTGTCCGCCGGTGTCTTCCTGGCGGCTGCCTTCCTGGCAGCGGTCTTCTTCGCGGCCGTCTCCTTCACCACGGCCGTGTCGACGGCTTTGCCTGCCGCCTTGTCGTTCACCGCCTTCTTCTTGCCGGCCGCCTTCGCGGCCGCCGTCGCCGTCTTCGTGGCTGACGCCTTCGTGGCCGCCACCTTCGTGGCCGCCGTCTTCACCGGCCCGGCCCGCCCGGTCGCGGCGGCACCCGCGCGCGTGCTCTTCCTCCCGGCCATTCCCTCGGCCTCGCCCTCGGGGCCGGCCGTACCTCCGGCGGCGGCCGCGCCCCTGGACCGGGCGGTCGCCGGCTGCTCTCCGGCGGTCTTGTTCGCCACCATGGCCGCGGCCCCTTCACATATTGTGATCTTGCTCGCGAATCGTGCTGGGACGATAAATCGACTTGAGTCCCGCGGCAACGGGGCGCACCGCCCGATTCGCCCGCCCGCACCCCCCGCGCAGCGGGCCTGCATCCGTTGTGCCCAGCTCCCCGCCGGGTAATCCGCCGAGCCGGGCGCGCCCGCACGCGGGCGCCCCCACCCTCGCCATTCGGGTCATCCCGGCCGGTCCCGCGGCCGCCGCCCGCACGGCAGGGAAAACCGGTCGGCCGCTGTCCGCGCGGCGCCGTACACTGGGCGGAGCGAAAAGCGTGGATGGGGACGAGTAGCGACGTACGCAGCCCAGAGCGACCCGGGGACGGTGTGAGCCCGGGGGCGAGCGCGACGTGAAGATCACCCCGGAGCCGCCGGAAGAAAACCGCCGCCGAGAGGCCGGCGCGAGTAGAACCGGCTTCGCGACCCCAATGAGGGGGCCCACCGGCGTGTACGGCGCGACGGAGGGCCAAGGAGGGTGGTACCGCGGGAGCGCGCCGCACACGGCGTAGACAGGAACGAAGGCTCTCGTCCCTCCGACGGAAGGCAGCAAGTCCGTTGGAGGATGCTCGCAGATGACAGCGCCGACGTACCGCCAGGTGCCCGCACAGGTCGACCTGCCCGCACTTGAGCACGCCGTGCTCGACTTCTGGCGCGACCAGAAGATCTTCACCAAGAGCCTGGAGCAGTCCGAGGGCCGCCCGGAGTGGGTGTTCTACGAGGGCCCGCCCACCGCCAACGGCATGCCCGGCGCCCACCACATCGAGGCGCGCGTCTTCAAGGACGTCTTCCCCCGCTTCCGCACCATGCGCGGCTACCACGTGGCCCGCAAGGCGGGCTGGGACTGCCACGGCCTGCCCGTCGAGCTGGCGGTCGAGAAGGAGCTGGGCTTCTCCGGCAAGCAGGACATCGAGGCGTACGGCATCGCCGAGTTCAACGCCAAGTGCCGCGAGTCGGTGACCCGGCACACGGACGCCTTCGCCGAGCTGACGACCCGCATGGGCTACTGGGTCGACCTGGACGACGCCTACCGGACCATGGACCCCGAGTACGTGGAGTCGGTCTGGTGGTCGCTGAAGGAGATCTTCACCAAGGACCTGCTGGTCCAGGACCACCGTGTCGCCCCCTGGTGCCCGCGCTGCGGCACCGGCCTGTCCGACCACGAGCTGGCGCAGGGCTACGAGACGGTCGTCGACCCGTCCGTGTACGTCCGTTTCCCGCTCACCTCCGGCCCGCTCGCCGGCGAGGCCGCGCTCCTGGTGTGGACGACGACCCCCTGGACCCTGGTGTCCAACACGGCGGTCGCCGCGCACCCGGAGGTCACCTACGTCGTCGCGACCGACGGCGAGGAGAAGCTCGTGGTCGCCGAGCCGCTCGTCGCCAAGGCGCTCGGCGAGGGCTGGGAGACCACCGGCCAGACCTTCACCGGCGCCGAGATGGAGCGCTGGACGTACCAGCGTCCGTTCGAGCTGGTGGAGTTCCCGGCGCCGGCCCACTTCGTGGTGAACGCCGACTACGTGACCACCGAGGACGGTACGGGTCTGGTCCACCAGTCCCCCGCCTTCGGTGAGGACGACCTCAAGGTCTGCCGCGCCTACGGCCTGCCCGTGATCAACCCGGTCCGCCCGGACGGCACCTTCGAGGCGGACGTCCCGCTCGTCGGCGGCGTCTTCTTCAAGAAGGCCGACGAGAAGCTCACCGAGGACCTCCAGCAGCGCGGCCTCCTCTTCAGGCACCTGCCGTACGAGCACAGCTACCCGCACTGCTGGCGCTGTCACACCGCGCTCCTCTACTACGCGCAGCCCTCCTGGTACATCCGCACGACGGCGGTCAAGGACCGCCTGATCCAGGAGAACGAGAAGACCAACTGGTTCCCGGAGACGGTCAAGCACGGCCGCTTCGGCGACTGGCTGAACAACAACATCGACTGGGCGCTGTCCCGCAACCGCTACTGGGGCACCCCGCTGCCGATCTGGCGCTGCGAGGACGACCACCTCACCTGTGTCGGCTCCCGCGCGGAGCTGACCGAGCTGACCGGCACCGACCAGTCCGGCCTCGACCCGCACCGCCCGTACATCGACGCGGTCACCTTCGCCTGCCGCCACGACGGCTGCGGCAAGACGGCCACGCGCGTGCCGGAGGTGATCGACGCCTGGTACGACTCGGGTTCGATGCCGTTCGCGCAGTGGGGCTACCCGCACAAGAACAAGGAGCTGTTCGAGAGCCGGTACCCGGCGCAGTTCATCTCCGAGGCCATCGACCAGACCCGCGGCTGGTTCTACACGCTGATGGCCGTCGGCACCCTCGTCTTCGACAAGTCGTCGTACGAGAACGTCGTCTGCCTGGGCCACATCCTCGCCGAGGACGGCCGCAAGATGTCCAAGCACCTGGGCAACACCCTGGACCCGATCCCGCTCATGGACCGGCACGGCGCGGACGCGGTGCGCTGGTTCATGGCGGCCGGCGGTTCCCCGTGGGCGGCCCGCCGGGTCGGCCACGGCACCATCCAGGAGGTCGTCCGCAAGACGCTGCTGACGTACTGGAACACGGTCGCCTTCCAGGCGCTGTACGCCCGCACGGCGAACTGGGCGCCCAGCGAGGCGGATCCGGCCCCCGCCGAGCGCCCCCTGCTGGACCGCTGGCTGCTGTCGGAGCTGCACGCGCTCACCGACCAGGTGACCCAGGCACTGGAGGCGTACGACACCCAGCGCGCCGGCAAGCTGCTGTCCGCGTTCGTCGACGACCTGTCGAACTGGTACGTCCGCCGCTCGCGCCGCCGCTTCTGGCAGGGCGACAAGGCCGCGCTGCGCACCCTGCACGAGGTGCTGGAGACGGTCACGAAGCTGATGGCCCCGATCACCCCGTTCATCGCCGAGCAGGTGTGGCAGGACCTCGTCGTGCCGGTGACCCCGGGCGCCGCGGAGTCGGTCCACCTGGCCTCGTGGCCGGAGGCGGACCTCGCCGCGATCGACCCGGAGCTGTCGAAGCAGATGGTCCTGGTCCGCCGGCTGGTGGAGCTGGGCCGTGCCACGCGCGCGGAGTCGGGCGTCAAGACGCGTCAGCCGCTGTCCCGGGCCCTCATCGCCGCCACCGGCTTCGAGGCCCTGGACCCCGAGCTGCACGTCCAGATCACCGAGGAGCTGAACGTCTCCTCGCTGGCGTCGCTGTCCGAGGTCGGCGGCTCGCTGGTCGACACGACCGCCAAGGCCAACTTCCGCGCCCTGGGCAAGCGGTTCGGCAAGCGGGTGCAGGACGTGGCGAAGGCGGTCGCCGCGGCCGACGCGGCCGCGCTGTCGCTGGGCCTGCGCGAGGGCACGGCGTCGGTGGAGGTCGACGGGGAGACGATCACCCTCGCCCCGGACGAGGTGATCATCACGGAGACCCCGCGCGAGGGCTGGTCGGTGGCCTCCGACTCCGGGGCCACGGTCGCGCTGGACCTGGAGATCACCGAGGAGCTGCGGCAGGCCGGTCTGGCCCGTGACGCGATCCGGCTGATCCAGGAGGCCCGCAAGAACAGCGGTCTGGACGTGGCCGACCGGATCGCGCTGCGCTGGGCATCGACCGACCCTGCGGTGGTCGCCGCGCTGACCGAGCATGCCGAACTGATCGCCGACGAGGTGTTGTCGACCGACTTCCAGCAGGGCGAGGGCGGGGACGGCTTCGGTGAGCCGTTCACCGACGAGGGGCTGTCGCTCACGTTCCGGCTGCGGAAGGTGTAGGCGCCGGCTGTTCGACGAAGGGCCCGGCCTCCGGTGCGGAGGCCGGGCCCTTCGTCATGGGTCCGGTCGGTCCGGTCACGGTGCGCCCGCGCGGCGGAGCCGCATGCCGACGCGGCCGCGCGCCTCTGAGGCACCTTGCGCAACCCGCGTAAAAAGGGCGCGGCCCCGGATCGGAATCCGGGGCCGCGCCCTGAACGCTGCCGACGCCTATGGCGTACTACTCACCGTGCCCGGTGCTCAGTTGTCGTCCTCGTCGATCAGGAACCCGCGCATCGGCGAGGGAGCCTGGCCCATCGGCGACGGACCCTGCGGACGGACCGGGGCCATGGGCTGGGTCATGGCCGGGGTCATCTGCTGCTGGCCGCCGTAGGACGGGCCGGACGGACCGGGCGAGCCGCCCATCGTCTGGTTGCCGCCGTAGGACGGGGCGCTCGCGCCGGCCGGAGCCATGGAGGGCGCCGGGGACGGCGGCAGGGACGCGGTGGCCGGGGTGCGCGGCGGGGCCAGCGAGTCGTCGGCCTGGGTCTCCAGCTGACGCAGCTGGGACTCGAGGTACGACTTCAGACGCGTGCGGTACTCGCGCTCGAAGCCGCGCAGGTCCTCGACCTTGCGCTCCAGCGTGGCGCGGGCGGACTCCAGGGAGCCCATCGCGACGCGGTGCTTCTCCTGCGCGTCCCGCTCCAGGGCGTCGGCCTTGGCCCGGGCGTCACGCTCCAGACCCTCGGCGCGGCTGCGGGCCTCGCCGACGATCTTGTTGGCCTCGGAGCGGGCCTCGGCGATCGCCTGGTCGGCGGTCTGCTGGGCCAGCGAGAGGACACGGGCGGCGCTGTCGCCACCGGGGCCCTGACCGGGGCCGCCCATCGGACCGCCCATGGGGCCGCCCATCGGGCCACCCATCTGCTGCTGCATGGGGGGCTGACCGCCCATCGGACCCTGACCCATGGGACCCTGGCCCATCGGACCCTGACCCATCGGGCCCTGGCCCATCGACCCCTGGCCCATCGGACCGGGACCCTGCGGACCACCCTGACCACCGCCGGGACCGGCGGGCAGCTGCGGGGCACCGCTCGGCAGCTGGGGCGGGCCACCCATGGGGCCACCCATCTGCTGCTGCGGCGGGCCCGATATGCCGGCGGGCACCGGCGCGCCGGGACCTCGCATGCCCTGCTGCTGGTCCTGCTCCGGAGGCTTGCGCATGTTCTGCTGGTTCTGGGCAGCAGCGCGCGTGGCCGCGGCCAGTTTGGCGCGCAGGTCCTCGTTCTCGCGGAGCAGACGGGTCAGTTCGGCTTCGACCTCGTCGAGGAAGGCATCGACCTCGTCCTCGTCATAGCCTTCTCGGAGGCGGACGGTCGTGAACTGCTTGTTCCGCACGTCCTCGGGGGTCAACGGCATCTCTTCACCTCAACGTAGTCATCGGCAGTCGGCAAGACCGTATCGTCCACATTCATCTCGCGAGGCTCGTGAGGGAGATGAGGATGTAGACAATGATCATCAGTACGAAGAAGGACAGGTCGAGCGCCACGCCCCCGAGACGCAGCGGCGGAATGAACCGCCGCAGAAGCTTCAGCGGTGGATCGGTGACAGTGTAGGTGGCCTCCAGTACGACCACCATCGCCTTGCCGGGTTGCCACGAGCGGGCGAACTGGAAGACGTAGTCCATGACCAGCCGGAAGATGAGCACGACGAGGAACACCAGTAGCGCGGTGTGGACCACCAGTGCGAACACGCTCATGGCCTGCGCTTCCCTCTCCCCTGTTCCGTGCTCTTCCGTACTTCGATCTGGTTCTGCGTCTCAGCTCTGGTTGAAGAACCCGCCCTCTGCGATGCGGGCCTTGTCCTCCGCCGTGACATCGACGTTAGCAGGAGACAACAGAAACACCTTCTGCGTCACCCGCTCGATGCTGCCGTGAAGACCAAACACCAAACCGGCCGCAAAGTCGACAAGTCGCTTTGCGTCTGTGTCATCCATCTCAGTCAGATTCATGATCACCGGGGTGCCTTCACGGAAGTGTTCCCCGATGGTACGGGCCTCGTTGTAGGTCCGCGGGTGAAGCGTGGTGATCCGGTACGGCTCTCGTTCCGATACGACCTTGGGCATGATCACCGGTGCGTTCTTCTCCAGGGACTGGCGTTCTTGTGTGATGGATGCCACGGGCGCGATCCGCGCCGGACGTCCCGATTCCGCGGCGAGCGAAGTCGAACGGGACACCGGTTCGCGCGGCGCGGGCGGTTGCACGATTCGCACCTCTTCGTCCCTTTGGGACTGGTGTGCACCATGCGACTGGTGTGACGGCTCGTGCCGTCGGTGGTCCCGCTCGGGCTCCGGGTCCAGCTCGGGCTCGAAGTCGTCGTCGGGGTCGAATCCGCGGCCGTCGTACCCATCGTCCTCCACGAGGCCGAGGTAGACCGCCATCTTGCGCATCGCGCCGGCCATGCTCTGAGTCCTCCGCTCTGTGGTGGATCGACTGACTACTGCCAAGTGCCCGCGATCCACGTGGTCGTTGTGCCCGTCTTCATGGGCACTGACCATATTTTCTGCTGTGGTCCGACTTCCTGGCGACGTTACCCGAGCCTGGGGCGGACTCCGAGTACCGCGGTGCCGACGCGCACATGTGTCGCCCCGGCCGCCACGGCCTGTTCGAGGTCCGCACTCATCCCTGCCGACACCATGGTTGCAGCCGGATGGATTCGGCGCAGGTCGGTCGACAAATCCATGAGCCGCCCGAACGCCGCCTGTTCGCGCCCCGCGTACTCCCCGGTGAGCGGAGCGACGGTCATCAGACCGTCGAGCCGCAGTCCGGGCGCCTCGGCGACGAGGGCGGCCAACTCTTCGATTCCGTCCGGGGCCACGCCGCCGCGCTCACCCCGGCCGCTCGCGTCCGCGTCGAGCGCGACCTGGACGAGGCAGCCCACCTCGCGCCCGGCCCGTACGGCTTCCTTCGACAGGGTCGTGATGAGCCGGGACCGGTCGACGGACTGCACGACATCGGCGTAACCGACCACGGAACGAACCTTGTTGGTCTGCAACTGACCGACAAAGTGCCACTTCAGGGGCAGATCCGCACAGGCGGCCGCCTTCGGTGCCGCGTCCTGGTCCCGGTTCTCGGCGACATGACGCACACCGAGTTCCGACAGGATCCGCACATCGCTCGCCGGGTAGGTCTTGGTGACCACGATCAGGGTCACCTCCTCCCGCCGGCGCCCGGCCGCCGCACACGCGGCGGTGATGCGCTCCTCCACCTTCGCCAGGTTTGCGGCGAGTTCGGTTCTACGGTCCGTCATGCCCCATCAGTCCAGCCAGACATAGCCCGCGAGCCGCCCGGTGGCGCGGTCGCGACGGTAAGAGAAGTGGTCCTTCGACTCCAGCGTGCACACCGGCGACTGCGCCCGGTCGCACACCCCGAGCCGGTCGAGCTGCGCGTGCACGCCGGCGCTCACGTCGACCGCCGGTGTGCCCCAACTGGTCACGGCGTGCGCCGCCGGCTCGACGGCGGCGACTTCGGCGCGCATCCGCTCCGGCACCTCGTAGCACCGGCCGCATACGGCCGGACCCGTGCGGGCGACGATCCGCTCCGGTGCGGCGCCGAGTTCGATCATGGCCCGTACGGCGGCGGGGACGATCCCCTCGACCATGCCGGGCCGGCCCGCGTGAGCCGCCGCGGCGATCCCGGCGACCGGGTCGGCCAGCAGGACCGGCACACAATCGGCGGTGAGGACGGCGAGGGCCAGTCCGCGACGGGTGGTGACGATCGCGTCGACCTCCGGTACCGGACGCTCGCCCCACGGCTCGTCGACCACGGCCACGTCGGCGCCGTGCACCTGGTTCATCCAGACGACCCGGCCGGCGTCCAGGCCCAGCGACTGCGCCGCCAGCTCCCGGTTGCCCCGTACCGCCGCGGGCGCGTCGCCGACCGCTCCGCCGAGGTTCAGCTCCTCATACGGAGCGGCGCTCACCCCGCCCCACCGGTCGGTGAAGGCGAAGTGCGCGCCGCTCACGCTCTCGCGCTGTCCTATCACTTGAGGAAGTCCGGGACGTCCAGTTCCTCCGCCGCGCTGTCCGAGTAGCTGCGGGGGGCCGGCGTGGCCGGCGGGGTGACGGGGATCTCGGCCACCGGCTCGGGCGCCGGCTCCGGCTCCTCCTTCGGCTTCACGCTGCCGAGCGAGCCGAAGGACGGGCGGCTGGGCTCGGCCGGCCGCGCGGGGGCGGGCTCCTCACGGCGGCTCGGGGCCGACGTGGAGGCGGAGCCGAGGACGTTGTCCCGGCGGGCCGGCGGCTGGCCGCCGTCGAAGCCGGCCGCGATCACGGTGACGCGGACCTCGTCGCCGAGGGCGTCGTCGATGACCGCGCCGAAGATGATGTTGGCCTCGGGGTGGGCGGCCTCGCTGACCAGCTGGGCCGCCTCGTTGATCTCGAACAGGCCGAGGTCGGAGCCGCCGGAGATGGAGAGCAGGACGCCCCGGGCGCCGTCGATGGACGCCTCCAGCAGCGGCGAGGAGATCGCCATCTCGGCGGCGGCCACCGCGCGGTCGTCGCCGCGGGCCGAGCCGATGCCCATCAGGGCCGAACCGGCCTCGGACATGACCGACTTGACGTCGGCGAAGTCGAGGTTGATCAGGCCGGGGGTGGTGATGAGGTCGGTGATGCCCTGGACACCGGAGAGCAGGACCTGGTCGGCGGACTTGAAGGCGTCCAGGACCGAGACCTGGCGGTCCGAGATGGACAGCAGCCGGTCGTTGGGGATCACGATGAGGGTGTCGACCTCTTCGCGCAGTTCGGCGATGCCGTCCTCGGCCTGGTTGGCGCGGCGCCGTCCCTCGAAGGTGAACGGACGCGTGACCACGCCGATGGTGAGGGCGCCCAGCGAGCGCGCGATGTTGGCGACGACGGGCGCGCCGCCGGTGCCGGTGCCGCCGCCTTCACCGGCCGTCACGAAGACCATGTCGGCCCCCTTGAGGACCTCCTCGATCTCCTCGCGGTGGTCCTCGGCGGCCTTGCGGCCGACGGCCGGGTTGGCTCCGGCGCCGAGTCCGCGGGTGAGTTCGCGGCCGACGTCGAGCTTGACGTCCGCGTCGCTCATCAACAGCGCCTGTGCGTCGGTGTTGATGGCGATGAACTCGACGCCCTTGAGACCGACCTCGATCATCCGGTTGATGGCATTGACACCACCGCCGCCGACACCGATGACCTTGATGACTGCGAGGTAGTTCTGCGGTGCTGCCACGTCGAAGGCCTCTCGCCTCGAATTACGTTGCCGTCGCCACGCGGTGCCCCGCGCCGGGACGGCAGATGCCGAATGGGACGGTCCGTAACGCCGACCCGAACCCTAACCCTGAAGTTTAGGGTTACCAGTGTGTCTGTTTCCTGGAGTCTTCTGAACAGGACACTAAGTCGACAAGCGGCGCCCGTTCAACGAACACGCCGAACCTCCCGTTTTTCTTTTCACCCTATGTGATCAGCCGTAGCAGTGCCCAACCAGGGTGCTGGCCTGCGCTGATGTGCGTCAACTCCCCGATGACGCAGGGGCGGTGGCGACGCTGACATCGAAGTGCCGCGCGCCGGGAGCTGCTTTCATGAGAGCCGTGAGGGTCCGCGCCTTGGCGCGGCCGTTCTCGCCACTGCCCCATGCGACCGTGCGGCCGCCGCCCAACTCCAGCGAGATGTCGTCGTAGGAGCGGACTTGGACGGTCCGGGTCTCCCGCGCCACGGTGTCCGGCAGGGCGCCGGCGACCTGGACGGCCGCCCGCACCAGCCGGTCGGTGCCGAAGCGCCGGAATCCGGCAGCGCCCGAACCTGTGCGAGAGACGGACAATTCCAGCATCGGAACGCCTTTCAGCGCCCGCGAAACCGTGGCGAAACGGACACCGTCGTCGTCGACTTCGACGAAGCCCCCGCCCTTTCGGACAAGCAGAACCGGAGTGCGCTCGATCACTTTCAGGCCGATTCCGCGGGGCCAGGAACGGACCACCTCAACGGTGTCAATTCGGGGCAATTTCCGGCGGAGTCGGGCTTCGATGGCATCCGTGTCGACGGAAATCATCGGCGCCCCGACGGGTGCGTCCGCCGCCTCGCGCACCTGCGCGGGGGTGAGCACGAGCGTGCCCGACACCGAGACGCGCTCCAGACGCAGCCAGGCGGAGCCGTACAACACCCAAGTGCCACCGGCCCCGAGGAGCACGACGACCACGGCCAGGATGATGATCGTACGAAGGCGTGGGTTTTTGAGCCTGCGGACGAGCGGCGGGCCGGACGACTCCTGCTGGCGTTCACCGCGCTCGGCGGTCGTCGGTCCGGCCACGCTCACTGCCCTTTCGTCATACGGTCCTATCGGCGCGAGGCGATCGCCTCGTACACCATGCCGACGAGCAGCTCGTCGGCGTCCCGGCGCCCGAACTCGCTCGCCGCGCGGGACATCTCGTACAGCCTGTGCGGGTCGCCGAGCACGGGCAGGACGTTGTGCTGCACCCACTCGGGCGTGAGTTCCGCGTCGTCCACGAGCAGTCCGCCGCCGGCCTTGACCACCGGCTGGGCGTTCAGCCGCTGCTCGCCGTTGCCGATGGGCAGCGGGACATAGGCGGCCGGGAGCCCGACGGCGGAGAGTTCGGCGACGGTCATCGCGCCCGCACGGCAGAGCATCATGTCGGCCGCGGCGTACGCGAGGTCCATCCGGTCCAGGTAACTTACCGGGATGTAGGGGGGCATTCCCGGCATCTGATGCACTTGCGGCAGTTCGTTCTTCGGGCCGACCGCGTGCAGGATCTGGATGCCGGCCTGCTGGAGCCACGGGGCGACCTGCTGGACGACCTCGTTGAGGCGGCGGGCGCCCTGGGAGCCGCCGGAGACGAGCAGCGTGGGCAGGTTCGGGTCCAGGCCGAAGCGGGCGCGGGCCTCGGGGCGGGCGGCGGCACGGTCCAGCGTGGCGATGGAGCGGCGCAGCGGGATGCCGATGTAGCGGGCGTCACGCAGCTTGCTGTCCGGGGTGGAGACGGCGACCCGGGCCGCGTACCGCGAGCCGATCTTGTTGGCCAGGCCGGGGCGGGCGTTGGCCTCGTGGATCACGATGGGCACGCCGAGCCGCTTGGCGGCCAGGTAGCCGGGCAGCGCGACGTAGCCACCGAAGCCGACCACGCAGTCGGCCTTGGTGCGCTCCAGGATCTGCTCGGCGGCCTTGATGGTGCCGCGCAGCCGGCCCGGGACGGTGATCAGCTCGGGGGTGGGCTTGCGCGGCAGCGGCACCGCCGGGATCAGCCCCAGCTCGTAGCCGCGCTCCGGGACGAGCCGGGTCTCCAGGCCGCGCTCCGTGCCCAGGGCCGTGATCCCCACGGTCGGGTCCTGCCTGCGCAGGGCGTCCGCGAGGGCGAGCGCTGGCTCGATGTGGCCGGCGGTCCCCCCACCGGCGAGTACGACATGCACCGAAATTCACCGCTCTCCGGACGAGCGTGCCACTGAGGCACGCCGTCGCATCGTGTTCCATCTCCGAGGCCCCCGCTCGGCACCGGAGCCTCCCGCCCGCTTTCTACCAAAGCGAGGTTGCCGCATCGCAAGCGCCGCCCGCGCAGCGGGCTCGTCACGCGCGAAGGCGATCAGCAACCCGATGGCGAACATGGTCGGCAGCAGGGCGGACCCTCCGTAGGAGAACAGCGGGAGGGGGACGCCGGCGATCGGCAGCAGGCCGAGCACCGCACCGATGTTGATCACCGCCTGGGCGGTGATCCAGGTGGTCACACCTCCCGCGGCGTACCTCACGAAGGGGTCCTCCGTGCATCCGGCCACGCGGATACCCGCATAGCCTAGAGCCGCGAACAGGGCGAGCACCGACAGCGTCCCCGCCAGGCCCAGTTCCTCACCGGTGACGGCGAAGATGAAGTCGGTGTGGGCTTCCGGGAGTTGGCCCCATTTTTCCACACTCGCACCCAGGCCGGAACCGAAGAGTCCGCCGGAGGCCAGAGCGTAGATGCCGTGCACGGCCTGCCAGCAGTCGGCGACGCCCGACCTGGGCTCCGTGGCGCCGATGCAGGCGAGCCGGGCCATCCGGTTGGGACTGGTCTTGATGAGGACCACACCGATCAGGCCGGCGATCGTCAGCACGCCGGCGAACATCCGGGTCGGCGCCCCCGCGAGCCACAGCAGGCCGAAGAGGATCGCTGTGAGAATGATCGCGGTGCCCATGTCGCCGCCGAGCATGATCAGACCGAGCAGCAGGAAGGCGCCCGGCACCAGCGGCACCAGCATGTGCTTCCACTGGGTCAGCAGCTTCCTCTCCTGCTTGCGGGCCATCAGGTCCGCGCCCCACAGCACCAGGGCGAGCTTGCCGAACTCGCTGGGCTGGATCTGGAAGGAGCCGCCGAGGGAGATCCAGTTCTGGTTGCCGTTGACCGCCATCCCTATCCCGGGCACCTGCACCAGGACCATCAGGAAGACCGCGCCGGCGAGGATCGGGTAGGCCAGCGCCCGGTGCAGCTTCACCGGCATGCGAGAGGCGGCGAACAGCAGTGCGCCGCCGATGAGCGCGGCGAGGAACTGCTTGCGGAAGAAGTACGACCCGGGCAGCGAGAGCTGCAGCGCGGTGATCTGGGAGGCCGAGTAGACCATCACCAGGCCCAGCACGGTGATCAGCGCGCTGCCGCCGACGATCAGGTAGTAGGCGGTCAGCGGCCGGTCCCAGGCCTTTTTCGCGCGCGTGAAGAACCGTCGGGCGGCGTTCTCGCGCGACGGGCGGGACAGGGCCGGACGGCGGGACGCCCGCTGTGCGGGCGGTCGGCCGGTACGGCTACCGGACATCGGCGCCTCCACTGAACGTCGACCGTCCCACGCGTCCCTCCCAAGATCCGCCCGGCAGGCGGCCGGGGTCAGGCTCCGAGTTCGCGGACCGCCGCCGCGAACGCGTCACCGCGCTGGTTGTAGTTGGTGAACATGTCCATGGAGGCACAGGCCGGGGCCAGCAGCACCGTGTCGCCGGGCTGAGCCAGCCGCTTCGCCTCCGTCACCGCCTGGAGCATCGCCCCAGTGTCGGTCCGGTCGAGGTCGACCACGGGTACTTCCGGGGCGTGTCGCGCGAGGGCGTCGCGGATCAGCGCACGGTCGGCACCGATCAGGACGGCACCGCGAAGCCGCTTCGCCGACTTGGCGACCAGCTCGTCGAAGGTCGCGCCCTTCGCCAGACCGCCCGCAATCCATACGATCGGTTCATATGCCGCCAACGAGGCTTCCGCGGCGTGGGTGTTGGTCGCCTTGGAGTCGTCGATGTACGCGACCCCGTCGATGTCGGCGACGTGCGCGATGCGGTGCGCGTCGGGGCGGAAGGCCCTGAGGCCGTCGCGGACGGCCGTGGCGGGCACCCCGAAGGCGCGCGCGAGGGCCGCCGCGGCGAGGGCGTTGGCGATGTTGTGCGGGGCCGGCGGATTGACTTCGGCGACCTCGGCCAGCTCCTGCGCGTTCTTGTGCCGGTCCGCCACGAAGGCGCGGTCGACCAGGATGCCCTCGACGACGCCGAGTTGGGAGGGGGCGGGCGTGCCGAGGGTGAACCCGATGGCGCGGCAGCCCTCCTCCACATCGGCCTCGCGCACCAGCTCCTCGGTGAGCTTGTCCGCCACGTTGTAGACGCAGGCGACCTGGTTGCCCTCGTAGATACGGCCCTTGTCGGCGGCGTAGGCCTCCATGGAGCCGTGCCAGTCGAGGTGGTCCGGGGCGAGGTTCAGCACGGCCCCGGAGTGGGCGCGCAGGGAGGGCGCCCAGTGGAGCTGGTAGCTGGACAGCTCGACCGCGAGGACGTCGTACTCCTCCTCGCCGAGGACCGCGTCCAGCAGGGAGACGCCGATGTTGCCGACGGCGGCCGTGCGCAGGCCCGCCGCCTTCAGGATGGAGGCGAGCATCTGGACGGTCGTGGTCTTGCCGTTGGTGCCCGTCACGGCCAGCCAGGGGGCCGCGTCGGGCCCCCTGAGGCGCCAGGCCAGCTCGACGTCGCCCCAGACCGGCACGCCCGCCTTCCCGGCCGCGAGGAACAGCGGCTTGTCGGGCTTCCAGCCGGGCGCGGTGACGATCAGCTCGGTGCCCTCGGGCAGGGTCGCGCCGTCACCGAGGCGCACGGTGATGCCGAGCGCCTCCAGCTCCGCGGCCTGCTCACGCGCGCGTGCGTCGTCGCCGTCGTTGACGACCGTGACGATCGCGCCGCGCGCGTGCAGCACCTTGGCCGCCGGGACGCCGGAGACGCCGAGCCCGGCGACGGTGACGTGCTTGCCCTGGAATTCCGCTGGCACCGAGGAGGTCACTTGTCCGCTGCCCATCCTGCGTAGAAGAGGCCCAGTCCGACGATCACACAGATGCCCTGGATGATCCAGAAGCGGACCACCACCAGGACCTCGGACCAGCCCTTGAGTTCGAAGTGGTGCTGAAGTGGTGCCATCCGGAAGACGCGCTTGCCGGTGAGCCGGAAGGAGCCGACCTGGATGACGACCGACATGGTGATGAGGACGAACAGACCGCCCATGATGGCCACCAGCAGCTCCGTGCGGGAGAGGATGGCCAGGCCGGTCAGGACACCACCGAGGGCGAGCGAGCCGGTGTCGCCCATGAAGATCTTCGCCGGCGAGGTGTTCCACCACAGGAAGCCCAGGCAGGCACCCATCAGCGCGGAGGCGACCACGGCGAGGTCGAGCGGGTCGCGCACCTCGTAGCAGGCACCCGGGTTGGTGAGGGTCTGCGCGTTGGCGCAGGACTCCTGGAACTGCCAGACGCCGATGAACGTGTAGGCGCCGAAGACGAGGACCGAGGCGCCGGTGGCGAGGCCGTCCAGGCCGTCGGTCAGGTTCACGCCGTTCGACATCGCGAGGATCATGAACAGCGCCCAGACGACGAACAGCACCGGGCCGATCGACCAGCCGAAGTCCGTGATGAACGACAGCTTGGTGGAGGCCGGGGTGTTGCCGCGCGCGTCGGAGAACATCAGCGAGAGCACCGCGAAGCCGATGCCGACGATCAGCTGGCCGGCCATCTTCGCCTTGGCCCGCAGACCCAGCGAACGCCGCTTGACGATCTTGATGTAGTCGTCGAGGAAGCCGACCAGGCCCATGCCGAACATCAGGCCGAGGACCAGCAGACCCGAGTAGGTCGGCGCGTAGCCGGTGATGAGCTTGCTCAGGAAGTACGCGGCGATCGTCGCCAGGATGAAGGCGATACCACCCATGGTCGGCGTACCGCGCTTGCTGGCGTGCTCGCGCGGGCCGTCGTCACGGATGTACTGCCCGTAGCCCTTGCGGGCGAGAAGCTTGATCAGCAGCGGGGTACCGATCAGCGTCAGGAAGAGGCCGATGACGCCCGAGAACAGGACCTGCTTCATCATCGGGCATCAACCCCACGCCCGGCACCGGCCTCGACGAGCGCCTGGGCAACGCTCTCGAGCCCCACCGAACGGGACGCCTTCACGAGTACGACGTCCCCCGGGCGCAACTCGCTGCGCAACAGGTCGATCGCCGCCTGTGCGTCGGACACGTGCACCGACTCCTCACCCCACGAACCCTCGTTATATGCGCCCAGTTGCAGCCAGGAGGCCTCAATCCCCCCGACGGCGACGAGCTTGCTGACGTTGAGCCGGACGGCGAGCCGTCCGACGGCGTCGTGCTCGGCGAGCGCCTCGTCCCCCAGCTCGGCCATCTTGCCGAGCACCGCCCACGTGCGACGCCCCTTGCCCATGGCCGCGAGCGCCCTGAGGGCGGCCCGCACGGACTCGGGGTTGGCGTTGTAGGCGTCGTTGACGATGGTCACGCCGTCCGGGCGCTCGGTGACCTCCATCCGCCAGCGGGAGAGGGTGCCCGCCTCGGAGAGCGCGAGGGCGATCTCTTCCGCGGACATGCCCAGCTCATGGGCGACGGCGGCCGCGGCGAGCGCGTTCGACACGTGATGCTCACCGTACAGGCGCATGGTCACATCGCTTGCACCGGAGGGTGTGTGAAGCCTGAAGGCGGGCTGTCCGCTGTCCGTGAGTCGCACGTTCTCGGCGCGTACGTCCGCTTCGGCCGACTCTCCGAAAAGAACCACCTTCGCCTTGGTACGGGAGGCCATGGCCCGCACCAGCGGGTCGTCGGCGTTGAGGATCGCCGCGCCGTCCTCCGGAAGGGCCTCCACGAGTTCGCCCTTGGCCTGCGCGATCTGCTCACGCCCGCCGAACTCGCCGATGTGGGCCGTGCCGACGTTGAGCACCAGGCCGATCCGGGGCGGGGTGAGGCCGGCGAGGTAGCGGATGTGCCCGATGCCGCGGGCGCCCATCTCCAGCACGAGGAACTGCGTCTCCTCGGTGGCGGTCAGCGCGGTCAGCGGCAGCCCGATCTCGTTGTTGAGCGAGCCGGGCGTGAAGACCGTCGGCGCCTTGCGCCGGAGCACCTGGGCGATCAGGTCCTTGGTGCTGGTCTTGCCGGCCGAGCCGGTCAGGGCGACGAGGGTCGCGCCGAGCCGGCGTACGACGTGCCGGGCGAGGGCGCCGAGGGCCGTCTGGACGTCCTCGACGACGATCGCGGGCACGCCGACCGGCCGGGACGCCAGTACGGCGACGGCGCCGGCCTCGACGACCTGCGGTGCGTAGTCGTGTCCGTCCACGCGCTCGCCGACGAAGGCGGCGAACAGGCTGCCGGGAACCACCTCACGGGAGTCCCGGACGACCGGTCCCGTCACGTGGACGGACGGATCCGGTATGTCGTGCGTCTGCCCGCCGACGACTGCTGCGATCTCGGCGAGGGAGAGGGCGATCACAAGTTCATCCCTGGGTCTTCTGGATAGCTTCGCGAAGCACCTGGCGGTCGTCGAAGGGACGGACCACGCCGGCGATGTCCTGGCCCTGCTCGTGGCCCTTGCCCGCGACCAGCACGGTGTCGCCGGGCTGCGCGCGGCCGACGGCGGCGGCGATCGCGGCGGCCCGGTCCTCGAAGAGGAGCACCTCGCCGCGCTCGTGCGCGGGCACGGAGGCCGCGCCCTGGAGCATGGCAGCGAGGATCGCGAGGGGGTCCTCGGAGCGGGGGTTGTCGGAGGTCAGTACGGCCGTGTCGGCGAGCCGGGCCGCGGCGGCGCCCATCGGGGATCGCTTGGTCCGGTCGCGGTCGCCGCCGCAGCCGAGGACGACGTGCAGGCGTCCCTTGGTGACCTTGCGCAGCGCCTTGAGCACCGACTCGACCGCGTCCGTCTTGTGGGCGTAGTCGACGACCGCGAGGTAGGGCTGCCCGGCGTCGACGCGCTCGAGGCGGCCGGGGACGCCGGGCACGGCGGCGATGCCGTCGGCCGCGGCCTGCGGGTCGAGGCCGGCCACGGCGAGGGCGACGATGGCGGCGAGGGTGTTCGCCACGTTGAAGGGGCCGGCGATCGGCGACCTGGCGTGGACGCGCTCACCGTTCGGGCCGATGACGGTGAACGCCGAGTCCATGGGGCCGACCTGGACGTCCTGGGCGCGCCAGTCGGCGTCCGGGTGGCCCTCGGCGGAGAAGGTGACGACCGGCACGGTCGCCTCCCCCGCGAGCCGGCGGCCGTACTCGTCGTCGGCGTTGATCACGCCGAGTCTGCTGCGTTCCGGCGTGAACAGCTGCGCCTTGGCCCGGAAGTAGTCCTCCATGTCGGAGTGGAACTCCATGTGTTCCGGGCTGAGGTTGGTGAAGACGGCGATGTCGAAGACGCAGCCGTCGACCCGGCCGAGGACCAGGGCGTGGCTGGAGACCTCCATGGCGACCGCCTCGACGCCGCGCTCGCGCATGACGGCGAACAGGGCCTGCAGGTCGGTGGCCTCGGGGGTGGTGCGCTCGGACTTGATGCGCTCCTCACCGATGCGCATCTCCACGGTGCCGATGAGGCCGGTGCTGCGGGCGGTCTTCAGGCCGCCCTCGACCAGGTAGGCGGTGGTGGTCTTGCCGGAGGTGCCGGTGATGCCGATCTGGAGCAGGTCGCGGCCGGGCCGGCCGTAGATCGTCGCCGCCAGCTCGCCCATCCGCGCGCGCGGGTCGTCCACGACCAGGACGGGCAGTCCGGTCGCGGCGGCGCGCTCGGCGCCGGTCGGGTCGGTGAGCACGGCGACCGCGCCCAGGCCGGCGGCCTGGGTGACGAAGTCGGCGCCGTGCAGGCGGGCGCCCGGCAGGGCGGCGTACAGGTCGCCGGGGCGGACGGCGCGCGAGTCGTGGGTGATCCCCGTGACCTCGGCGGAGCCGGCCGGAGCGGCGGTACCCAGCTGATCGGCCAGTTCCGCAAGGGGTGTGGCGGAGACCTGGACCGGTCGCGGCGGTCCCGGATATGTCACGGAAGCGCCCTTCTGGGTGGTTTGGGACTGATCAGCGTGTGGCACGGCGGTGAGCGTACCGGGCGCACCCGCTCCGGGGCGAAGTGAGGGGCTGGGGGCGCCTTGGTTCCCGGGGTCCGGGGTGATCGTCGTCACGAGTTCGTCCTGGTGGTCGTTCCGCGGTGCGGGGCGGTGCTGATCAGGGCTTGTAGGTCACGGGCAGGTTGGCGGCCTTCGCCCCGGTCGGCGGGACCTGGAGGGTCTTCAGGGCGAACTCCATCACCTGCTTGTAGATGGGGCCGCAGATCTGGCCGCCGAAGTAACTGCCGGTGGTGGCGTTCTGGATGGCGCAGTAGACGGTGATCCGGGGGTTGTCGGCGGGGGCGAAGCCGGCGAACGACGAGGTGTAGCCGCGGTACCTGCCGGTGGCCGGATCCACACGGTTGGCGGTACCGGTCTTGCCCGCGACCCGGTACCCGGGAATGCGGGCCTTGACGCCGGTGCCCTGCTCGTCGTCCACGACGGACTCCAGCATCTGGGCGAGGGTCTTGGCGGTCTTCTCGCTGACGACCCGCGTCTCCTTGGGCTTCGGGGCCGGGGTGAAGCGCCCGTCGGCGCCCTTGGTGCCGCGCACCAGGGTCGGCTCGACCCGGACGCCGCCGTTGGCGATGGTCGAGTAGACCGAGGCGGCCTGCATGGCGTTGATGGAGAAGCCCTGGCCGAAAGGGATCGTGTACTGCTGCGAGGTGGACCACTTCTGCGGCGGCGCGAGGATGCCGCGGGTCTCACCGGGGAAGTCGAGCCCGGTGTAGTCGCCGATGCCGAACTTGCGCAGATACGAGTGGAGGGCCTTGTTGGCGTCGGGCTGCGTCTTGCCGAGTTCTCCGGTGGCCAGGATGGTGCCGATGTTGCTGGACTTGGCCAGGACGCCGTTGAGCGTCAGGTACCAGGTGGCGTGGTCGATGTCGTCCTGGAAGAGCCGGTCGCCGCGGTGCAGCCGGTTGGGCACGACGACATGGGTGCCGGGCGTGGCCACGTTCTGCTCGAGAACGGCCGCCATCGACATCACCTTCGCCGTGGAGCCGGGCTCGTAGGCGTCCTGGAGGGCCGCGTTGCCCATGGCGTCGCCGTCGGCCTTCGCCAGGTCGTTCGGGTCGAAGCCGGGTGAGTTGGCCATGGCCAGGACCTGGCCGGTCCGGGTGTCCTGCACGATGACGTAACCGCGGTCCGCCTTGGACTTCCTCACCTGCTCGGTGATCGCGTTCTGCGCGGCCCACTGGATGTCGCGATCGATGGTGAGTTCGACGTCGGCGCCGGGCACGGCGGGCGTCTCCGTGGACCCCGCCGTCGGCACCTGACGGCCGCCGGCCTGGGCGTAGCGGACCTTGCCGTCCTTGCCCGTGAGCTGCTTGTTCAGCTGCTGCTCGATGCCGCCGCCGCCCTGTCCGTCGGCGTTGACCCAGCCCAGTATCCCGGCGGCGAGGTCGTGGTTGGGGTACACGCGCTGGCTGCTGGGGTCGGCGAAGACACCGGCGAGGACATTGACGGTGGAGCGGTCCGTCCCGGCCTTCTTGGTGAGCGCGCTCCTGAGATCCCTGATCTGCTTCCAGACCTGTGGGGTCTGCCGGTTGGCGAGCCGGGCGTATCGGGAGTTCCGGTTCTCCGGCCGGAGCTTCCTGGCCAGGACGGCCTGGTCCTGGCCGAGGATCGGCGCGAGCAGTGCGGCGGCCCGCTCGGGGCCGTCGGCGATCTTCAGCTGCTTGGGGGTGAAGAGCGTCGGGTCGGCCGTGATGTCGTAGGCGTCCTCGCTGATCGCGAGGGCCACGCCGTTGCGGTCGGTGATCCCGCCGCGCTCGGCGGCCAGGGTGTGCACCACGTAGCGGTTCTGCTCCGCCCGGGCCGCGTAGGCGCTCGCCTCGACGGCCTGCACCTGGAGCAGCCGTACGACGAAGACGAGCATCACCAGGGTCAGGGCGAGGCCGACCAGGCGCAGCCGGGGGCGGGGGCTGCCGAGCCGCAGGGGCGGCGGGGGCATGGGCCGGGCACCGCTCGGCCGGCGGGCCGGGCGGGCACCGGGGCCGGGCTGCCGCCGGGCGGCACCCCTCGGACGGGGAGGCTTCGCGGGGCCGGGCACGCGGCGGCGCGGCGGTTCCCTGTCGGACACTTCCGTCACCTGCCGGGGGTCGGGGTAGGGGCGGGCTGGAGGGTGGAGGGCGGCGCCGCCGTCCCTGCCGGGGTGGCGGTCGTCCCGGCCGGGGCGGAGGGAGGGGGCGTGGCGCCGCCGGGCCGCGTCGGCGGGACCGAGGGGGCCGCGGAGGGACCGCCGGCCGACGGTCCCTGGGAGGCCGGGGAGGTGAGGGAAGCCGGCTCGGGGCTCGCGGGGGCCGGTACGCCCTTGACGGTGCCGTCGGGGCCGAGGAAGACCGGGTCGCCGCCGGGGACCATGCCCAGCTCGTGGGCGCGGCGCTGGAGGGCGTCGGGGGACGAGTAGGCGTCGATGTCCCGCTGGAGGGCCTGTTCCTGGTCGGTGAGGGCCTTCGTCTGCTTCTGCAGGTCGGCGAGTTCGAACGAGCCCTCGCTGAGCGCCGAGTTCAGCACCAGCAGCCCGATGAGGCCGCCCCCCAGGAGCAGGACGACGAGCAGGACGAACGGAGTACGGGCCGCTTTGGCGCGGCCGGCCGGGAAGAGCCGTGCGAGCCGGGCCGCCCTGCCCCTCAGCGCGGGTCTTCCGCCAGGCTTCCCGCCCGGGCCCCTGCCCGGTTTCCCGACCGGCTTGCTGCCCGGATTAGTGCCCGGTTTGCTGACCGGCTTGCTGCCCGGATTGCTGCCCGGTTCGGCTTTCCTGCTCAGTTCGGGTTTCCTACTCACCACTCCCCCAGTGGGTTGGGGAAACCAACCGACCCGTCCGGCTCACTCGGCGTCCTCCCTGATGCGCTCGGCACCTCGCAGCCGGGCCGGTGCGGCCCGGCGGTTCTCGGCGACCTCTTCCTCGGTGGGAAGTTCGGCACCGCGGGTGAGCAGCTTGAGCCGCGGCTGGTAGCGCTCGGGCACGACCGGCAGCCCGGGCGGCGCGGTGGACGCGGCGCCGGCCGCGAACACGTGCTTGACCAGGCGGTCCTCGAGCGAGTGGTACGACAGCACGGCGATGCGCCCGCCGACGTCGAGGGTCTTCACGGCGGCCGGGATCGCCCGCTCCAGGACGGACAGTTCGCCGTTGACCTCGATGCGCAGCGCCTGGAAGGTGCGCTTGGCCGGGTTGCCGCCGGTCCGCTTGGCCGCCTGCGGCAGGGAGTCCCGGATCAGCTCCACGAGCCGGGCGCTGTTGCTGAACGGCTCCTTCTCGCGCTCGCGGACGATCGCGGAGACGATCCGTTTGGCCTGCTTCTCCTCGCCGTACGCGCGCAGGATGCGCACGAGTTCGCCCGCGGGGTAGGTGTTGAGGACCTCGGCGGCGCTGATGCCGGTCGTCTGGTCCATGCGCATGTCCAGGGGCGCGTCCTGGGCGTAGGCGAAGCCCCGGTCGGCCTCGTCGAGCTGCATGGAGGACACACCGAGGTCGAACAGCACGCCCTGCACGCGCGCGATGCCGAGCTTGTGGAGCACCTCGGGCAGCTCGTCGTACACGGCGTGCACGAGGGTCGCGCGGTCCTGGTGCGGCGCCAGCCGCTCGCCGGACAGGCGCAGCGCCTCCTTGTCCCGGTCGAGGCCGATCAGCCGCGCCTCGGGGAACCGGCTCAGCAGCGCCTCGCTGTGGCCGCCGAGACCGAGAGTGCAGTCGACGACCACCGCTCCCGGGCGCTCCAGGGCGGGCGCCAGCAGGTCCAGGCACCGCTGGAGCATCACCGGGACGTGTCGACTCTGGCTCAAGGGGGCCTCTCAGGATCCGGCGCGGGCCGTACGCACCGCCGGGTCACCGCCCGCTCGCGAACGAAAGGCCTGCCGGCGCCGGAAGCGTCAGCCGGCCGGGAGCGGGAGGAGGCCGAGCCGTACGTACGCGCCGCGCACGTGGGGAGACGGTCCGGACGGGTGCCGGGATCTCCGGGGGTTTTCACCAGCAGGGAGAGCCGCGCCTCCCGCTTCGCGTCACTTTAGTCCACCCTGTCTCGCGGTCAATCAACCGGCCTGCGCGTCGCCCGACGGAGCGAGGCCGGGGGTTCGCCGAGTGTGTGGAGTCGCTCACAACAAGCCACGATGGCGTTCTTTGTCCACATCTCACAGCGGGCCCGGACCGTGGATGACCAGTACGGTCTTGAGTATGACGACTTCTGCAGCAGCTCCCACCGGGTCCGAAGGCGCCATAGCGGACGGCACCGTCACAGACCGTCTCGTCGAGGCCAACGAGCGTTACGCCGCCGCGTTCGGCGACCCGGGGATGGACGCCCGGCCCGTTCTGCGCGTCGCGATCGTGGCCTGCATGGACGCCCGTCTCGACCTGCACAAGGCCCTCGGCCTGCAGCTCGGCGACTGCCACACCATCCGCAACGCGGGCGGAGTCGTCACCGACGACGTGATCCGCTCGCTGACCATCAGCCAGCGGGCCCTCGGCACCCGCAGCGTCGTGCTCATCCACCACACCGGGTGCGGCATGGAGTCCATCACCGAGGACTTCCGGCACGAGCTGGAGCTGGAGGTCGGCCAGCGCCCGGCCTGGGCCGTGGAGGCCTTCCGGGACGTCGACCAGGACGTGCGGCAGTCCATGCAGCGCGTGCGCACCTCGCCGTTCCTGCTGCACACCGAGGACGTGCGCGGTTTCGTCTTCGACGTCAAGACCGGCCGGCTCCGCGAGATCGACCCCGCCTGACCGTCCTCGCCGGCCCGCCGCGAACACCCCCGCGCCGCACGGGCGATGCGCCGTACGCATCGAGGACGGCAGTCGAAATGACCGTAAGGCCGACATCGTGCGGGCAGTTGTCCACAGTCGAGTGACACGAATCGGTAACGGCAGCAAGAATGCGGGGTGTGGCATCACGCGGAACTGTTTCCGCGTGGTGTCCGTGTTTCGGGGTGGGCCGGTTTCGCAACACAGAGCGTCGGCCCGGAAAGAACGGGCCGAGGAGGGCCGGGTGACGACCTATGACGATCGAGCGAGCCTCACTGATCTGACCGCCACGGTGGAGCGGGTGCGCGGGTCGGTGGAGAGCGTGATCGAGGGAAAGCCCGAGGTCGTACGGCTCGCGCTCACCGTGCTGCTCGCCGAGGGCCACCTGTTGATCGAGGACGTCCCCGGGGTGGGCAAGACGATGCTCGCCAAGGCGCTGGCACGGTCCATCGACTGCTCGGTGCGGCGCATCCAGTTCACGCCCGACCTGCTGCCCTCGGACATCACGGGCGTGTCGATCTGGGACCAGCAGCGCCGGGACTTCGAGTTCAAGCCGGGCGCCATCTTCGCGCAGATCGTGATCGGCGACGAGATCAACCGCGCCTCGCCCAAGACCCAGTCCGCGCTGCTGGAGTCCATGGAGGAGCGGCAGGTCACCATCGACGGGCAGACCTACGAACTGCCCAGTCCCTTCATGGTGGTGGCCACGCAGAACCCGGTCGAGATGGAGGGCACCTACCCGCTGCCCGAGGCCCAGCGCGACCGCTTCATGGCCCGCGTCTCCGTCGGCTACCCGAGCGTCGAGGCCGAGCTGCAGATGCTCGACGTCCACGGCGGGGTCAGCCCGCTGGAGGACCTGCAGCCGGTGGCCCACGCGCACGAGATCGTGAAGCTGGTCGAGGCGGTGCGCGGCGTGCACGTCTCCGAGGCCGTCCGGCGGTACGCGGTCGAGCTGGTCGCGGCCACACGCACCCACCCGGACCTCAGACTGGGCGCCTCCCCGCGCGCGACGCTGCATCTGCTGCGCGCGGCCAAGGCGTCCGCGGCCCTCGCCGGCCGGGAGTACGCGCTGCCGGACGACGTCCAGGCGCTCGCCGTCGCCGTCCTCGCCCACCGCCTGCTGCCCACCGCCCAGGCCCAGCTCAACCGCCGTTCGGCCGAACAGGTGGTGCTGGAGATCCTGCAGCACACCCCGGTACCCGCGACGCCCGGGCAGCAGAGCGGCTTCGGCGGACTCGGCCGGGGCGTGCCGGCCTATCCCCAGCAGCCCCCGCGGAGTCTGTGATGAGCGCCGGGGGGACCGGGCAGGCGGAGGCCGACCGCGGGGAGGCGAGCGGCGTCCGTACGGCCCTGGCGGGGCTCACCACGCGCGGCCGCTCCTTCCTGGCGGCCGGTATCGCCGCCGCGATCTGCGCGTACGTGCTGGGCCAGAGCGATCTGCTGCGGGTCGGCCTGCTGCTTGCCGTGCTGCCGCTGATCTGCGCGAGCGTGCTGTACCGCACCCGCTACCGGGTGGCCGCGAACCGCCGGCTCGCCCCCGCGCGCGTGCCGGCAGGCGCCGAGGCCCGGGTGCATCTGCGCATGGACAACGTCTCCCGGCTGCCCACCGGCCTGCTGATGCTCCAGGACCGGGTGCCGTACGTCCTCGGGCCGCGGCCCCGGTTCGTGCTGGACCGGGTGGAGCCGGGCGGCCGCCGCGAGGTCTCCTACCGGGTCCGCTCCGACCTGCGCGGCCGCTATCCGCTGGGCCCGCTGCAACTGCGGCTCACGGACCCGTTCGGGATGTGCGAACTGACCCGGTCCTTCTCCACGTACGACACGCTGACCGTCATCCCGCGCGTGGAACCGCTGGCACCGGTCCGGTTCAGCGGCGAGGCCAAGGGGTACGGCGACGGGCGGCAGCGCTCGCTGGCCCTGGCGGGCGAGGACGACGTGATCCCGCGCGGGTACCGCTACGGCGACGACCTGCGCCGGGTGCACTGGCGGTCCACCGCGCGCTACGGCGAGCTGATGGTGCGCCGCGAGGAACAGCCCCGGCGCTCCCGCTGCACCGTGCTGCTGGACACCCGGGGCGGGGCCTACGAGGGCGCGGGCCCGGACTCGGCCTTCGAGTGGGCCGTCGCGGGCACCGCGTCGGTCCTGGTGCACATGCTCGAACGCGGCTTCTCCGTGCGCCTGCTGACGGACGGTGGCAGCTCGGTGCCCGGCGAGGGCGCCGACGGGTTCGCGGGCGCCGGGCAGGAGACCGCTGACGCGGCCGGCCTGATGATGGACACCCTCGCGGTGATCGACCACTCCGACGGCACGGGCCTGTCCCGGGCGTACGACGTGCTGCGCGGCGGCAACGAGGGACTGCTGGTGGCCTTCCTCGGCGACCTGGACGAGGAGCAGGCCACGACGGTCGCCAAGATGAGCCGGCGCAGCGGCGGTGCCGTCGCCTTCGTCCTGGACCCCGACACCTGGGTGCGGGAGGCGACCGACGTGCCACGGCCGGGCGACCGGCACGCGGAGCGGCTGCGCATGCTGCGCGAGGCGGGCTGGACGGCGCTGAGCGTGCCGCGCGGCGCCTCGCTGGACGAGTTGTGGCGGCAGGCCGACCGGGAACGTTCGGGCCTGACCGCGCTGAGCGGGGAGGCACGGGGATGAGCGGGCGGGCACGACTGGCCCTGTGCGCCGCCGCGGCCACGCTGATGGCCTCCTGCGCACTGCTGCCCCTGGTGGCCGAGCCGACCTGGCTGCTGCAACTGGTCCCGCTGGTGGCCGTGCAGACCGGGGTGGGCGCGGCGGCCCGGCGGGTGCCGCTGGGCCGGCCGCTGACGGTGGCGGCGCAGGCGATGGTCACCCTGATGCTGCTGACGCTGGTATTCGCCCGGGAACACGCGCTCCTCGGGCTGATTCCCGGCCCGGACGCCTTCCGGTACTTCGCCGACCTGCTCCAGCAGGGCTCGGACGACGTCAGTCAGTACGCGATACCGGCGCCGCTCACCGACGGCATCAAGCTGATGCTGATCGGCGGCGCGCTGCTGATCGGCCTGCTGGTGGACACGCTCGCGGTGACCTTCCGCAGCGCGGCCCCGGCCGGGCTGCCGCTGCTCGCGCTGTACTCGGTGGCCGCGGGGCTGTCCGACGGCGGCGCCGACTGGCTGTGGTTCCTGGTGGCGGCGGCCGGCTATCTGATGCTGCTGCTCGCGGAGGGCCGGGACCGGCTCGCCCAGTGGGGCCGGGTCTTCGGCGGCGCGCCCCGCTCGACGGGTGTCGCGGAGCCCGGTGTCGCGGCCCCCGTGCGCACCGGACGCCGGATCGGCGCGGTCGCGCTGGGTGTGGCCCTGGTGGTGCCGCTGGCGCTGCCCGCGATGCAGGGCGGGCTGCTGGACGCCGCCGGCACCGGTGTGGGGGCGGGCAACGGCAACGGGGGAACGATCTCGGCGGTCAACCCGCTGGTGTCCCTGCGCGACAGCCTGAACACGGACAACGACCGCCAGGTGCTGTCCCTGAGGACCAGCACCGCCGACATCACGGACCTGTATCTGCGCATCGTCTCCCTGGACGACTTCGACGGCACCACCTGGAAGCCGGCCCAACGGCACGTCGTCGGGGTGCCGGACGTGTTCCCGACCCCCACCGGCCTGGGTCCGGAGGTCAAGCGCGGCAAGGTCAGGACGACGGTCACGGCGGCGGACTGGTACGCCCAGGACTGGCTGCCGATGCCCTATCCGCCGAGCGCCGTGAAGATCAGCGGCCGCTGGCGGTACGAGCCCGTCGGCATGACGCTCGTCGGCGACCACGGCCAGAACACGCGCGGTGAGACCTACCAGGTGACCAGCCTGGCGGTGCAGCCGACCGCGGAGCAACTGGCCTCCGCGCCGGAGCCTCCGGCGGCCCTGAGGCGCGAGTACACCGAGGTGCCGTCCGCGCTGCCGAAGGTGGTGGCCCGCACCGCGAAGGAGATCACCTCGGGCGCGACGAGCCACTACGAGCAGGCCGTCAGGCTCCAGGACTACTTCGCCGTCAACGGCGGCTTCCAGTACGACACGCAGGTGGAGGTCGGCCGCGGTCCGAACGCCATCGCCAACTTCCTGGAGAAGAAGGAGGGCTTCTGCGTCCACTTCTCCTTCACGATGGCGGCGATGGCCCGCACCCTCGGCATCCCGGCCCGGGTCGCGGTGGGCTTCGCGCCCGGCACCCCGCAGGCCGACGGCTCGGTCGCGGTGAACCAGAAGGACGCGCACGCCTGGCCGGAGCTGTACTTCGAGGGCGTGGGCTGGACCCGCTTCGAGCCGACCCCCACCCGCGGCACCACGCCGTCGTACACCCGGTCGGACACGCCCGGCACCTCGGTGCCGGACCAGGCCCTGCCGTCGAAGAACGCGTCCTCGGCGCCCTCGGCGGCGGCCTCGCCGAGCGAGAGCTGCACGAGCGAGCTGCGCAAGCTGCAGGCCTGTGACAGCCCGTCGGCCGCGGTGGCCCCGCACAGCGGGGACGGTGGTACGGGGTCGTGGTGGTACGTGCTGATCGGGCTGGCCGTACTGGTGGTGGCGGCCGTTCCGCTGTCGCCGCTGCTGTGGCGGACGCGGGTGCGGTCGCTGCGGCTGGGCGCGCACCCGCGGACCGCGGAGGGCGCGGCGGCGCACACCCTGGCCGTGTGGCAGGAACTGACGGACAGTGCCTGGGACCACGGCATCCCGCCGGACGAGTCGCTGACCCCGCGCGGGGCGGCGGCTCGGATCGTCCGGCTCGGACACCTGGATCCGGCGGCCGGGGCCGCGGTGCACCGGGTGGCGGACGCGGTGGAGCAGGTGCTGTACGCGCCGCGGCCGCGGCCGGCGGCGGGTGCGGCGCAGGACGTGCGCCGGGTGATCGAGGCGCTGCACGGCACCGTCGGCAGCGGCACGCGGCTGCGGGCGCGGTTCCTGCCCCGCTCGGCCGTGCGGGTGCTGTGGGCGGCGTCGGCCCGCTGGTCGGCGCTCACCGCCCGGGCCGCGTCGGCCCGGCCGACGCTGCGGCGGCCGTCGGGGCAGCGGGGCTGAGACACAGGCCGGGCCGAGACACGAGTGAGGGGTGACCACCGCCTGGTGGTCACCCCTCACGGGCGTCTGCTGTTGTCGGCGAAAAGGGTGTCTGCCGCTGTCCGCGGAGAACCGCGGCCGGCTCAGTGACCCTGTTCGTCCCGGCGGCGCTGCCAGCGCTGCTCGATCCGGTCCATCATGGAGCGCTTCGGCCGTACTTGGCGGCGAGCGGCGCCCGCGGGCTGCTCACCCGGTTTCGGGGCCTTGCGCCAGCCGGTGACGGCGAGTACGGCACAGCCCAGCATGACGAGGAAACCCACCACGCTGACCCAGATCAGCTGTGCGACCATTCCGGCCATGAGGAGCGCGATACCCACGAGGAAGCCTGCGACCGCCTGGTAGACCCGCCGCCGGGTGTACGTACGCAGCCCGCTTCCCTCGAGCGCCGACGCGAACTTGGGATCTTCGGCGTACAGCGCTCGCTCCATCTGCTCGAGCATGCGCTGCTCGTGCTCCGAGAGCGGCACGGAGTCCTCCTCATCGTGCAGTCGCCGGGGCGACCCGGGGGGTCCCTTCAGGATAGGCAGGGAATCGCCCCCGTGAAACCCGCCCCTCTACGCCAATCGGCCAGCCGGAAACCGTCATGGTCGTCCCGGCTCGCTGAGGCTTCCATTCCCCGGCGGCCGACCCGTCATGCCGGGTGGTGCACCTCGATCATACGGCGCAAACCCCTCGTTCGGGGGGCTTGTGGCGTACTCCATCCGCCGCCCCGCCCCTGATCAGCGGCGGGTCCCGGCCGTACGCTCAGCGCTCGGCGGCACCCGGCGTCTCACCGAGCACATGCAGCTGGGTGGCCACGGAGTGGAACGCGGGCAACTCGGCCGCCGCGGCCTCCAGCTTGAGCAGCGCGTCGAGGGCGCCGGGCTCGGTGTCCACCAGGACGCCGGGCACGAGGTCGGCGAAGACCCGCACGCCGTGCACGGCGCCGACCCGCAGGCCCGCGCCCTCGACCAGCGCCGTGAGCTGCTCGGCGGTGAAGCGGCGCGGCATCGGGTCGCCGGTGCCCCAGCGGCCGTCGGGGTCCTTCAGGGCCTGGCCGGCCTCCTTGAAGTGGCCGGCGAGGGCGCGGGCGAGCACGGCGCCGCCGAGGCCGGCCGCGAGCAGGCTGAGGACGCCTTCGGAGCGCAGCGCGGCGACGGCGTTGCGGACGCCCTCGGCCGGGTCGTCCACGTACTCCAGGACGCCGTGGCACAGCACCGCGTCGTAGCCGCCGCGCTCGACCACGTCGAACAGGCCGTGGGCGTCGCCCTGAACGCCCTTGACCCGGTCGGCGACGCCGGCTTCGGCGGCGCGGCGCTCCAGCGCGAACAGCGCGTTCGGGCTGGGGTCGACCACGGTGACGCGGTGGCCGAGGCGGGCGAGGGGCACGGCGAAGTTGCCGCTGCCGCCTCCGGTGTCGAGGACGTCCAGCGACTCCCGTCCCGTGGCCTTGACCCGGCGGTCGAGGGCGTCCTGGAGGACCTCCCAGACCACGGCGGTACGGAGAGAGGCGCGGGGGCGCATCGGGTCCGACACGGCAGTTGACTCCTCGGCAGGGCTGGACGGCTTCAGGCCACTCCACCCTATTGCCTCCGGTGCCCTGCCAGGTCACCGCGCCGGGTCGGGGCGGTGACCGTCTCGCACGGCGGACGAACGGTGGTCAGCCCGCGTCCGGGAGGTCGCCGCGTGTTCCCGGACCGTCCGGCTCGCCGGCGCCCTGGCGGGGCTGGGGCAGGACCGGCTGGAGGACGAGCATCCGCTCCACGATGCGCAGGAACATCGCCACGTCCCGTATCAGGTCGTCGGCGTCCCGCTGGTTCGCCGCTCCCTGGATGCCGGCCTCGGCACGGGCCCGGCGGGCGGCGCCGGAGGCGAACAGCGCGCTCCACTCGGTCAGCTCGGGGGCGATCTCGGGCAGCACCTCCCAGGCGCTGCGGATCCGGGACCGGCGGCGTGGGGAGGTCTCGGGGCGGCCCCGGGCGGCGAGCACGGCGGCCGCGGTGCGCAGGGCGGCGAGGTGGGCGGTCGCGTAACGCTCGTTCGGCGTTTCCAGGACGGTGGTCTCCTCCAGGCCGGCACGGGCCTGGGCGAGCAGGTCGAGGGCGGCGGGCGGGGCCGTGGCCCGGCGGAGCACGGGGTGCACATCGCTCGCCGGGCCGGTCAGTGAGGGGGCAGGGCCGGTGGCGCGGCGCCGGTGGGCGGCGGCCGCGTTCGAGTGGGCCATGACGAACCTCCTGTCGTCTGGGTGACGGCACAGGTGCCGTATGTGCCCATCGTGAGGTATGGCACTGACAATCCGTTCTGACCTGCGCCTTTGCTTCGATCGGAGGTTCGGGCGTATTTTTGCACTGACCAGTCAGTTCAAATTTGCCAGGCAGGGGGGCTTGTGGACGGCGTGGACGTCACAGCCGAAGGCCTCGGGCTCAAGGGGCCACGGGGGTGGGCCTTCCGAGGCATCACCCTCGACGCGGAGCCCGGCTCGCTGATCGCGATCGAGGGACCGTCCGGCTCCGGCCGTACGTGTCTGCTGCTCGCGCTCACGGGACGGATGAAGCCCACCGAGGGAGTGGCCGCGGTGGGCGGGTTCAAACTTCCCCGGAACATGGCGGCGTTGCGCCGCGTCGGCGCGGTGGCCAACGTGACGGGCGTGACCGATCTGGAGCCGGCCCTGACCGTCGGGGAGCACCTGCGCGAACGGGCCCTGCTGCAGCGCCGGTTCGGCGACACCCTGCGCGAGGTGCTGCGGCCCCGCGTCCAGCGCGCGCACGAGGCACGGCTGCGGATCGACGCGGCCCTGGCCGCCGCCGGACTCGACCTGGAGACGCTGCCCAAGGGCTCCCGGACGGCCGTGCGCGACCTGGAGCGGCTCCAGGAACTGCGCCTGTCCGTGGCCCTGGCCCTCGTGGGCGGGCCCCGGCTGCTCGGTGTCGACGACATCGACATGAAGCTCTCGGACGCCGAACGCGACGAGGTCTGGGCCCTGTTGCGGTCCCTCACGCGCGCGGGGACGACGGTCGTGGCCGTGTGCCGCACCGCTCCCGAGGGCTGCGTGACCGTCTCGACGCGACGGCGGGACGCCGGCCGGGGGGACGCCCGGCAGACCGGCACCGAGCGGCCGGGCACCGAGGCCGACACCGACACCGACACCACGCCGACCGGCCGGAAGGGGGTCGCCGGTGATGCGCTCACCGAGGCTGGCCGCGCTTGAGCTGAGGCGCTTCGGGCGCGGGAAACTGCCACGCGCCGCCCTGGTCGCGCTGCTCGTGCTGCCGCTGCTCTACGGCGCCCTGTACCTGTGGTCGTTCTGGGACCCGTACGGCCGGCTGGACCGCATCCCGGTGGCCCTGGTGAACGACGACAAGGGCGCCACGGCGGCCGGCAAGAAGGTCACCGCCGGCGACGACATCGTCGACGGGCTGCGCGACAGCCGCACCTTCGAGTGGCACGAGGTGAGCGACGAGGAGGCCCGCAAGGGCGTCGAGGACGGCACCTACTACCTGTCACTGACCATGCCGGCCGACTTCAGCAGGCGGATCGCCTCCAGTTCGGGCGACTCCCCCGAGACCGGCGCCCTTCAGGTGCGCTCCAACGACGCGAACAACTACATCGTCGGCCAGATCTCCCGCACCGTCTTCAACGAGGTGCGCTCGGCCGCGTCCACGAAGGCCTCCCGGACCTTCCTCGACAAGATCTTCGTGTCGTTCTCCGGCATCCACGACAAGACCGTCACGGCCGCCAAGGGCGCCGACAAGCTGAACAGCGGCATCGGGAAGGCGGAGAAGGGCTCCAAGGACCTCGCCGACGGGCTGAAGGACGCCAAGGGCGGCAGCGGCAAGCTGGCCAAGGGCCTGAAGAAGCTCGACACGGGCGCCGGTGACCTCGAGGACGGTTCGCGGCAGGTCGCCGACGGCACCCAGGCGCTCGCCGACAAGGTCAACGGTGTCTACGCCGAGGCGGGCCCGTTCGTGAAGAGCAACGAGAAGACCATCGGGGACACCGCCAAGCTGGTCGCCGACTCGGCCAAGGCGGTCAAGGACAACCTCGACGAGCTGGTGAGGCTCGCACCCGGCGCGGCCAAGACCGCCCACGCCTCCTCCGCCGTCCTCGACGCGGTCTACGAGGCGCGCTGCGGGACCGCGGCCATCCCCGACCCGGTCTGCCCGGATCTGAAGCGGGCCAAGAAGGCCGCCGCCGAGGTGGCCACCGTCGCCGACGACCTCAACACGCTGATCGCGGACCAGGACGGCGACCTGAAGACGATGCGGGAGAACCTCGGCACGCTGCGCAAGCAGGCCGAGGCCCTTCAAGCGCGCGCACCGCACCTCGCCGAGGACGTCGACGACGCCGTCAAGAAGATCAACAAGCTGAACACGGGCGCTCACAAGGTCGCCGACGGAGCCGACAAGCTGCACACCGGCCTCGGCACCGCCCGCACCGGCGCGGTCAAGCTGGACAAGGGCATCGGCACCGCCGAGTCGGGCGCCCAGACCCTGAACGGCGGCCTGTACAAGCTGTCGGACGGCTCCGGGAAGCTGGCCGGCGGGCTGCACGACGGCGCGCGGAAGATCCCCGACTACGACAAGCAGGACCGCGACCAGCGCACCGGCGTGATGTCCGACCCGGTCCAGCTGGCCTCCCACGACCTGCACAAGGCGCCGAACTACGGCACCGGGTTCGCCCCGTACTTCATCCCGCTGTCCCTGTGGGTGGGCGCGATGGTGGCCTACATGCTGATCCCGCCGCTGAACCGGCGTGCCCTCGCGGCCGGCTCGTCCGCCTGGCGGATCGCGCTGGCCGGCTGGCTGCCGGTGGTGGCGGTGGGCGTGCTGCAGGTGACCGCCCTGATGGCCGTCCTGCACGGGGCGATCGGGCTGCAGATGCAGCGCGCGGCCGGCACGATCGGCTTCCTGTTCCTGGTCACGGCCTGTTTCACGGCGATCGTGCAGTGGCTGAACGCCCGCTTCGGCGCGGCCGGCCGGATCCTCGTCCTCGCCCTGCTGATGCTCCAGCTGACCTCGGCGGGCGGCACGTACCCCGTGCAGACCAGCCCCGGCTTCTTCAACGCGATCCACCCGTTCCTGCCGATGAGCTACATCGTGGAGGCACTGCGCCGGCTGATCACGGGCGGCGGGCTCGGCCCGGTCTGGCAGGCGTGCGGGGTGCTCACCGCGTTCACCGCCGGAGCCCTGGCGCTGACGGCTCTCGCGGCCCGGCGCCGCCAGGTGTGGACGCTGGACCGCCTGCACCCGGAACTGAGCCTGTGATCCCCGCGGGGCCTCGGCACACGCGCGCACCTGTGACAATCGGGGCCATGGAAAGCAGCAGCGCCAGGTCCGGCGGCAGCACGCGCCGCGAGGCCACCCGGCAGAAGCTCTACGAGGCGGCCGTCACGCTCATCGCCGAGCAGGGGTTCTCCGCGACCACGGTGGACGAGATCGCCGAGCGGGCCGGGGTCGCGAAGGGCACGGTCTACTACAACTTCGCGAGCAAGTCGGTCCTCTTCGAGGAGTTGCTGAGGCACGGCGTCGGCCTGCTCACCGCCTCCCTGCGGGAGGCCGCCGAGACAACGGCCCGTGCGGGCGGCGGCAAGGTGGACGCGCTGGACGCGATGATCCGCGCGGGCCTGGTCTTCATCGACCGCTACCCGGCCTTCACCCAGCTGTACGTCGCCGAGCTGTGGCGCACCAACCGGGCCTGGCAGTCCACCTTGATGGTGGTCCGGCAGGAGGCCGTCGCGGTGGTCGAGGGAGTGCTGCGCGAGGGCGTGGCGGCCGGCGAGTTCAGCGACGAGATCGACGTGCAGCTGACGGCGGCCGCGCTGGTCGGCATGGTCCTGGTGGCGGCGCTGGACTGGAAGTCGTTCCAGCCGGAACGCTCCCTGGACGACGTCCACGCGGCCCTGTCCCGGCTGCTCCAGGGCCGGGTCAGCGGCAAGGCCTGAGCCTTTGGGCCCGGTGCGGGCACTCGTCGCGCGCACTCCGGCGCACGCGGAAGGCGCCGGTCCGCTCCCGGACCGGCGCCTTCCCCTTCCCCCGTGACTCCCCCGTACTTCCGTCCCGTACTCCCCCGTACGGGCCCCCCGTGCGGACCCCCGTGGTGGTCTTCCCCCGGGACCCCCGTGTCTCGCTTCCGCCGACGGATCGGCGGAAGGAGCGGCCGGTGGGCGGGCGCCGTTCCGCCGCCCCGTGTCGGCGGTGCCGGGCCGCGCCCCCTGCCGTGCCTCCACTCTCCCGTCTGCGGGGCCGGCGCCCCATCCGCGCGCGTACTCATCTGGCCGCCTAGGTACGCGTACTCAGCCGTCCGCGCGCGTGCCCACGGTTCCGGCAGGCCGACTGGCTACGATCGCGTCCGTGTCCGTACTCCCTCTGGTCTTCACGAGCGGCTGGGCCAGCGGCGTCAACGCCTACGCGGTGGTGCTGCTGCTCGGCCTCTTCGGCCTGACGGGGGTGAGCGACGACGTCCCGCAGGCCCTGCAGCGCCCGGAAGTGCTGATCGTCGCGGGCGTGCTGTTCCTGTGCGAGGCGGTCGCCGACAAGATCCCGTACGTCGACTCGGCGTGGGACGCGGTGCACACGGTGATCCGGCCGCTCGCGGGCGCCTGGGTGGGGGCGCTGCTCGCCGGGCAGAGCGGCTCGCTCCCGGAGGTGGCGGCAGGCCTGCTGGGCGGTTCGACGGCGCTGGCCAGTCACACCGTCAAGGCCGGGACGCGGATGGCGGTCAACACCTCGCCGGAGCCGTTCAGCAACTTCGTGCTGAGCCTCGCCGAGGACCTCGGGGTCGGCGCCGTCGTGTCGTTCGCGATGTTCCACCCGGGGGCGGCGGCGGTCGTCGCGGGCGTCCTGCTGGTCGGCGGGCTGCTCACCCTGCTGTTCCTCGTCTCCCGGATCCGGCGTTTCCTGCGCCGCTGGGCCCAGCGGCGGGAGGAGCGGCGCCTGGCCTCGCGGGCGCCCTGACCTGCGCCGCGGCCGCCCGCCGACCGGAGTGTCGGTGGCGCTCGATAAAGTCGCGGTCATGGCACGGATTGCGGTGATCGGCGCCGGCATGGGCGCGATGGCGGCCGCTGCCCGGCTGGCCGTCGCGGGCCACCGGGTGGTGGTGTACGAGCGCACGGAGACGTACGGCGGTGCGGTGCGCCGGTTCGAGCGGGACGGGTTCGCCTTCGACACCGGCCCGGGGCTGCTGACGCTGCCCGCCGTGTACCGTGACCTGTTCCTCAAGACCGGCAAGGAGCCGCTGGAGGACCGCGTCGAGCTGGTCCAGGTGGACCCGGCCGCGCGGCACGTCTTCGCGGACGGCACGCGGGTGTCCCTGCCGAACACCTCGCGCGCGGGCGTGGTCGCGGCCCTGGACGAGGCACTGGGCGCGGGAGCAGGCGAGCGCTGGGGCGACTTCCTGGTGCGAGCCCGCGAGGCCTGGGACCGCACGCGCCGGCCGCTGCTGGAGGAGCCGCTGTGGCCGAACTGGCAGGTGCTGGCCGAGCGGGAACCGTATCCGGCGGTCCCGCACAAGCGGCTGCTGCGGACGCGGAAGGCGCGGACACCGGCCGAGATCGGCTCGTGGGAACTGCGCGACGAGCGCCTGGCGGACCTGCTGGACAGCCAGGTGCTGGCGCACGGCGTCGATCCGCGGTCCGCTCCGGCGAGCGCGGCGGTGCTGCCGTACATGGAGCACGCCTTCGGCACCTGGTATGTGCGCGGCGGCATCCGGGAGTTGGCGCGCGCGGTGTACGAGCGGTGTGTGCAGCGGCGGGTGGAGTTCGTCTTCGGCGCCGAGGTGACCCGGATCGTGGAGAAGGACGGCCGGGCCGCCGGGGTGGAGCTGAGCGACGGGACGGCGGCCGACGCGGACCACGTCGTGGCGGACGTCGACCCGGCCCGGCTGCGCTCCCTGACGGAGTGTCAGCTGGACGCCGACGGTGACGTGCGAGCCGACCCGGACGCCTCCCCGCCCGCGCGGTTCACCCTGCTGGCCGCCCTGCGCGGCGCGCCGGAGCCCGCAGCCGTGCACCGCACGGTCGTCCATCCGGCGGCCCCCGAGACGGAGTTGGACTATCTGGTCGCGCCGGGCGGCGACGTGCCCCCGCCACCCACGGTGACCGTGCTGCGCCCCGACGACCCCGCGCTCCGGCCCGACGACGGGCACGAATCCGTGGTGCTGTCCGCCGTGGTGTCGGCCGACGCCCCCTGGGAGGACGAGGGCACGGTCCGGCGGTACACGGATCTGCTCCTCGAAGCCGCCGAGCGCGCCATACCCGGCCTGCGCGAGCGCCTGCTGTGGCACGAGGTGCGCGCACCCGGACAGGTCGAGGGCGAGACGGGTGCCCTCTTCGGGGCCGTGCCCGCGCCCTCGCTCGCCGCCGGCCAGGGGCGTTTCCTGCATCCGGCCAACACCACGCGGCTGCCCGGTCTGTACCGGGTCGGCGGCTGGTCCCACCCGGGCGGCGGCCTCCCGCACGCCGGTATGTCGGGCGCGCTGGTGGCCGGGCTGATCGTGGAGGGCCCGGAGTTCCGCGGCTCGCAGTGACCTGAGGCGGGGCGCGCCGGAAGCGGTCCTCCTCGCGCCGGTCCGGGGCCGGGTGCGTCAGAAGCGGTACTGCTCGTCGTATCCGGCGCCGGGCCCCGGCTGCTGGCCGCCCGCCTGGTACGGGTACGGCTGCTCCTGCGGGAGTTCGCCGCCGTAGGCCTCGTCGGTGCGCTGCTGCGGCACCCACACCCCGCCGGCCGGGGTCTCGCCGTAACCGCCGGTGGCGTACGGGTCCTGGGCGTAGCCCTGCTGGCCGTACTGCTGCTGTCCGTAGCCGGTGTCGTACGAGGCACCGGCGTAGGACTGGGTGCCGATGTACGGGTCGGAGTAGTTGGCGTAGGCCTGCTGGCCGCCGTTGTCGTAGCCGTAGCCCTGCTGGCCGTAGCCCGAGTAGTCGTAGGCGTAGGCCTGGTCGGCGCCCTGGGCCTGGGCGGCGCCCGCGTACGTGCCGGTGTCGCCGTAGACGCCGTAGGAGCCGGTGTCCTCGGGGAGGGGCTCGGGCTCGTAGACGGCGGTGGTCTCGGCGGCGGCCGGTTCGGGAGAGCGGGCCGGGGTGAAGACGTCGTCGCGGTCGTAGTCGTCGCCGTAGCCGGGGCGTTCGCGGCCGTGGTCGGCGTCCTGGGCGTCGGCGGCGTCGAGGCCGGAGTCCTCCAGGGCCGGCTCCAGGCGCTCCGCCTTGCCACGGCGGCGCTTGATGCCGCCGCCGGTCTCGGCGTCGGGACGCTTGACGGCCCAGCCGGAGGCGAAGCCACGGCGGAACGACAGCGTGACGTAGGTCTGACCGATCGCGAAGGCGATCGCGCCCAGGCCGATCACGATGACGGAGGGCATCAGCACACCGAGCACGACGCCGAGGAAGCCGGCGAAGGCGAGCAGCCGCCAGCGCAGGCGCGCCTTGTACTGCAGCAGCACCTCGCCCAGCAACCACAGTGCGACGATGCCGAACGCGATGTAGAGGACCGTCCAGCCCATGTACGCCCCTCTCCCAGTGACCGCTACGCAGTGTGTCCTATCGCGGTGCGGCCGGTCTAGGCCTGCGGGGGGTGGTGCAGGCCCAGGTTCTCGTAGATTTCCAGGGTCGCCGTGGAGTTGTTGAGCGTGATGAAGTGCAGTCCGGGCACTCCCTCGGACAGCAGCCGCGCGCAGAACTCGGTGGCGAACTCGATACCGATGGAGCGTACCGCCGCCGGATCGTCCTTCGCTGTGAGGATCCGCTCTTTCAGGGCGTCCGGGAAGACGGCGTTGCTCAGCTTGGGCAACCGCTCCAGCATCTTCACGCTGGTCACCGGCAGCACCTCGGGAATGACCGGGGTGTCGCAGCCCGCGGCCGCCACCCGGTCACGCAGCCGCAGATACGACTCCGGCTGGAAGAACATCTGTGTGATGGCGTAGTCGGCGCCCGCGCGGCACTTGGCCACGAAGTGGGCGACGTCGGCGTCCCAGTCGAGGGAGCGCGGGTGCATCTCCGGGAACGCGGCCACGCCGACGCAGAAGTCGCCCGACTCCTTGATGAGCCGGACGAGGTCGGCCGCGTAGGTCAGTCCGCGGGGGTGCGGCACCCAGTCGCCCATGGGGTCGCCGGGCGGGTCGCCGCGCACGGCGAGCATGTTGCGGATGCCGGCGTCCGCGTACTGGCCGATGATGTTGCGCAGTTCCGCGATGGAGTGGTCGACCGCGGTGAGGTGGGCGACCGGGGTGAGCGTGGTGTCGGCGACGATCTGCTGGGTCTCCTTGACCGTGCCCGCGCGCGTCGAGCCACCGGCGCCGTAGGTCACGGAGACGAAGTCGGGGGCGACCGCCTCGACCCGCCGCAGCGCGCTCCACAGGTTCCGCTCGCCCTTGGGGGTCTTCGGCGCCGAGAACTCGAACGAGTACGTCGTCTTGCCGGTGGCGAGGATGTCGCGCACGGTGCGTGCGCGATCAGTCCTGGTGGATGCGGTTCCGAGGGCCATACCGGCAGGTTAGCCAGGGGTGGGCGGTCCCCCAACCGAACACCGGAGATTTGCCTGATTTGTCGACTTCCTGTCCAGCAGGTGGACACCAGGCCCCGCCTACGGGACGTCGCGCAGCCGCTCGGCGAACCGTGCCGCCGCCGCGCCCGGGTCCTCCGCCTCGGTGATCGCGCGGACCACGACCGCCCGGCGGGCGCCGGCGTCCAGCACCTCGTCCAGGTTCTCGAGGTCGATGCCGCCGATGGCGAACCAGGGGCGGTCGGTGCCGAGACCGGCCGTGTGCCGGACCAGGCCGAGGCCGGGGGCGTGCCGGCCGGGCTTGGTCGGGGTGGGCCAGCAGGGGCCGGTGCAGAAGTAGTCCACGCCCTCCTGGACGGCGGCCGCGGCGGCCTCCTCCTCGGCGTGCGTGGAGCGGCCGATCAGGACGTCCTCGCCGAGGATCGCGCGGGCCGCCGGGACCGGCAGGTCGCCCTGTCCGAGGTGCAGCACTCCGGCGCGGGCGGCGTGCGCGACGTCCGCGCGGTCGTTGACCGCGAGCAGCTTGCCGTGCCGGGCGCAGGCGTCGGCGAAGACCCGCAGGTGCTCCAGCTCCTCGGCGGCTTCCATGCCCTTGTCGCGCAGCTGCACGATGTCGACACCGCCGGCCAGGACCGCGTCCAGGAACTCGGCGAGGTCGCCCTGGCGCCTGCGGGCGTCCGTGCAGAGGTACAGACGGGCGTCGGCGAGCGCGGCGCGGGCGGTGTCGGACATGCGTGGGTCCCCCCGGGGTCGGTGTACCTGGTGGCGCTACGGATGGCGTGCGGGCGCGGGGCCCGCACGCCACCCCCTGATGCGGTTGGGCTCAGACGGCGAGCGCCTGGGCGCGGCGCTTCACCTCCGTGCCGCGATTCTCGCTCAGGGCCTGCGCGGGGGTGCCGGGCAGGGTCGGGTCGGGGGTGAAGAGCCACTCGATCATCTCTTCGTCCGTGAAGCCGTCGTCCCGCAGGAGCGTCAGGGTCCCGGACAGGCCCTTGACGACCTTGTCCCCGTCGATGAAGGCGGCGGGGACGTGCAGCGCCCGGTTCTCACCTCGGCGTACGGCGATGAGCTGGCCCTCCTTGACCAGCTGCCGCACACGCGTCACCTCGACGCCGAGCTGTTCGGCGATGTCGGGGAGGGTGAGCCAGGCGGGGACGAGAGCATCGATCTTTGCGTCAATCTCGGTCACGGAACCTAGCGTAGGCGCTCCGCCGGATCGGCCGCGATCGGCCGCTGTCCGGGTGCGGCGCCGTGGCGCCCGGTCGCCCCCACGCGGCGCAGCCGCATGGCGAGGACCCCGCGCCTCTTCAGGGCGCCGCGGTCGCGTCCTTCAGGGGGCGGGCCGGGTCCGCCAGGGCCCGCGCGTCCATGGTGCGGCCCGCCTCGATCAGGCGGCGGCCCTGGGCCAGGTCGCGGGGGCGGCCGACGGCGAGCAGGGCCACCAGCCGGTCCTCGCGCAGCCAGCACACCGACCAGGCAGGGCCCGCCGGGTCGCCGCGCCACACCAGGCGGTCGGCCGCGGCGTGGTGGCCGGCGTACTGGACGAAGCGGCCGAACTGCTCCGACCAGAAGTACGGCACCGGGTCGTAGGCCGCCGGGGTCTCGCCGAGGATGTTCGCGGCGACCGTGCGGGGGCCCTGGAGGGCGTTGTCCCAGTGGTGGACGAGCAGCCGTTCGCCGTAGCGGGCGGAGGGGAAGGAGGCGCAGTCGCCGACGGCATACACGTCCTCGGCGCTGGTGCGCAGGTGGGCGTCGGCGAGGACCTCGCCGTGCGGGCCCAGCTCGAGGCCGGAGCCGGTCAGCCAGCCGGTGGCGGGGCGGGCGCCGATGCCGACGACGACGGCGCCCGCGGGCAGCCGCGTGCCGTCGGCGAGCACCACCGCGCCGGGCTCGACGTGCTCCACGCGCGCGTCGGTGCGCAGTTCGGCGCCGCTGTCGGCGTACCAGGTGGTCATGGGCGCGGCAACCTCGGCGGGCAGGGCGCCCGCGAGCGGCCGGTCGGCGGCCTCGACGACGGTGACGGCGCAGCCCGCCTCCCGGGCCGCCGTGGCGAACTCGGCGCCGATCCAGCCGGCGCCGACGACCACGATGTCGTGCTGCCGGGCGAGCACGGGCCGCAGCCGTTCGGCGTCGTCCAGGGTGCGCAGCAGATGCACGCCGGGCACGCCCTCGGTGCCGGGCAGGGTGATCGGTTCGGCTCCGGTGGCGAGGACCAGGACGTCGTAGGGCACCGGGCCCGCCTCGGTGTCCAGCTCGTGGTCGGCGGCGCGCAGGCCCAGCACCTCGCAGCCGAGCCGCAGCTCGACGCCGAGCGACTCGAAGTCCACGTCGAAGGCGGAGTCCTCGGCCTTGCCGAGCAGCACGGCCTTCGACAGCGGCGGCCGGTCGTAAGGCTGGTGCGGCTCGGCGCCGATGACGGTCACGGTGCCCGTGAAACCCTGTTCCCGCAGGGCGACCGCGGTCTGCACCCCGGCCATGCCCGCGCCGACGACGACCACGCGCCGTCCCTGTGACGGGCTCTCTTCCGCTGTGTGCTCGCTCACCCGATCACCATAGACAACTGATCGATCGTCAGTCAGTGGGCGTGCTCGGTGACCTCTTCCACAATGCTCGTGCCGGAACCAGGCCGCGACTCCCACTCCCAGGTCTCCTCCAGCCGCACCCGCCCGTCCGGCAGCTCCACGACCGTGGAGACGCAGTGCCCGGAGGCGGTCGTCCCGTCGGTCTTGAGCTGCACGTACCGGAAGTCCAGCCGGTCGCCCTCGCGGGTCCCGACGAGATGGCCGCGCACGACGTCGCCGCCCGCGTACGCGGCCCAGATCTCGCCGTCCTTCTCGTGGTACGTGAAACGGGTGCGGGTGCCCACCTGACCTGGGGCCTGGTCCGCTGTGGGGGCGAGGACGAGTCCGTCGAGCGAGCGGGCCATGGACCGGGGCTCCCTTACGAGTGACGAGCGCTGCGGGCTAGGGTGGCCACCGTACAAGCACTCGCGGGAGCCCGGACGCACCGGGCTGAGAGGGAGGCTGGCGGCCTCCGACCGTACGAACCTGATCCGGGTCATGCCGGCGAAGGGAGGGGCTGGACGCCCATGTCGTCACGTACGTCCGACGTCCTCGTCATCGGGGGCGGGATCATCGGCCTGGTCACGGCCTGGCGCGCGGCGCAGCGCGGGCTCGCCACCGCCGTGGTGGACCCCGAGCCCGGCGGCGGTGCCGCGCGGGTCGCGGCCGGGATGCTGGCCGCGGTCACCGAACTGCACTACGGCGAGGAGACGCTGCTCGCCCTGAACCTGGAATCGGCCCGGCGCTATCCGGACTTCGCGGCCGAACTGACCGAACTGACCGGCCACGACCTCGGCTACCGCCGCTGCGGCACCCTCGCGGTCGCGCTCGACGCCGACGACCGCGCCCACCTGCGCGAACTGCACGCGCTCCAGCAGCGCTCGGGCCTGGAGTCCGAGTGGCTGCCGGGACGGGAGTGCCGGCGCCTGGAGCCGATGCTCGCGCCCGGCGTGCGCGGCGGGCTGCGGGTCGACGGCGACCACCAGATCGACCCGCGGCGGCTGGCCGCGGCCCTGGTGACCGCGTGCAAGCGCGCCGGGGTGGTGTTCCACCGCGCGTGGGCCGAGCGCCTGGACGTCGTACGGGACCGGGCCGCCGGCGTCACCACGGCGGACGGCACCGGCCTGCGCGCGGACCAGGTCGTGCTCGCCGCCGGAAGCCTGAGCGGGCGGCTCGCGGGCGTGCCGGAGGCGCTGCTGCCGCCGGTACGGCCGGTGAAGGGGCAGGTGCTGCGGCTGACCGTGCCCCGCCGGTTCGCGCCGTTCCTGAGCCGGACCGTGCGGGCCATGGTCCGCGGCAGCCACGTCTATCTGGTGCCCCGCGAGAACGGCGAGCTGGTCGTCGGCGCGACCAGCGAGGAGCTGGGCTGGGACACGACGGTCACGGCGGGCGGCGTGTACGAGCTGCTGCGCGACGCGCACGAGCTGGTGCCGGGGATCACCGAGCTGCCGCTCACCGAGACCCGGGCGGGACTGCGCCCCGGCTCCCCGGACAACGCGCCGCTGCTCGGCCCGTCCGGTCTGGACGGTCTGCTGCTGGCCACCGGGCACTACCGCAACGGGGTACTGCTCACCCCGGTCACCGGGGACGTCCTGGCGCACACGCTGGTCACCGGTGAACTCCCCGAGGAAGCCCGCCCGTTCACGCCGAAGCGCTTCGGTGCCGTACCGCCGGAGCAGCCCGCACGCCTTCTGGAGCAGCCCGCATGACCATGTCCGTCACCATCTCCGTCAACGGGGAGCACCGGGAGATCGCCCCGGGCACCGCTCTCGACTCCCTCGTCCGCACCCTCACCCCGGCACCCTCCGGGGTGGCGGCCGCCGTCAACGAGACCGTCGTCCCGCGCACGCAGTGGGCGGTCACCGCGCTCGCCGACGGCGACCGCGTCGAAGTCCTCACCGCCGTCCAAGGAGGCTGACCCATGGCCGACGATCCCTTCGTCCTCGGCGGTGTGCCGTTCGGCTCCCGGCTGATCATGGGCACGGGCGGTGCGCCGAGCCTGGATGTGCTGGAGCGGGCGCTGACCGCCTCCGGTACGGAGCTGACCACGGTCGCGATGCGACGGGTGGACCCCTCCGTGCACGGCTCGGTGCTGTCCGTGCTGGAGAAGCTGGGCATCCGGGTGCTGCCGAACACGGCGGGCTGTTTCACCGCCGGGGAGGCCGTGCTGACCGCCCGGCTGGCCCGGGAGGCGCTGGGCACGGACCTGATCAAGCTGGAGGTCATCGCCGACGAGCGGACGCTGCTGCCGGACCCGGTGGAGCTGCTGGAGGCGGCGGAGACGCTGGTCGACGACGGGTTCACGGTGCTGCCGTACACGAACGACGATCCCGTCCTCGCGCGGAAGCTGGAGGACGTCGGCTGTGCGGCGGTGATGCCGCTGGGCTCGCCGATCGGGTCCGGGCTCGGCATCCGCAACCCGCACAACTTCCAGCTGATCGTGGAGCACGCGCGGGTGCCGGTGATCCTGGACGCGGGGGCCGGTACGGCGTCCGACGTGGCGCTGGCGATGGAGCTGGGGTGTGCGGGGGTGATGCTGGCCTCCGCGGTGACCCGGGCGCAGGAGCCGGAGACGATGGCCGCGGCCATGAAGCTCGCCGTCGAGGCGGGCCGGCTGGCCCGGCTGGCGGGGCGGATCCCGCGCCGTCACTTCGCCGAGGCGTCCTCCCCCACCGAGGGGCGCGCGCACCTCGACCCCGAGCGCCCCGCCTTCCAGTAGCGCGACAGTCACAGCTCTGCTGCATTTCCGCCCCCGTGACGAGCAAGGGGGGCGGGAGTGTCGGTCGCCCCTCGTAGACTCCCTGGCGTGGATACGACCCTTCAGGACCCCCTCCTCGGGCAGCTGCTCGACGGCCGTTATCGCGTCGACGCGCGGATCGCGGCGGGCGGGATGGCCACGGTCTACCGGGCCCTGGACACCCGCCTGGACCGCGTCCTCGCGCTGAAGGTGATGCACCCGACGCTCGCGGTCGACGGGTCCTTCGTCGAGCGGTTCATCCGGGAGGCGAAGTCCGTCGCCCGGCTCGACCACCCCAATGTGGTGCAGGTCTTCGACCAGGGCACCGACGGGTCGTACGTGTACCTGGCGATGGAGTACGTCGCCGGGTGCACCCTGCGGGACGTGCTGCGCGAGCGGGGCGCGGTGCAGCCGCGGGCCGCGCTGGACGTCCTGGAGCCGGTGCTGGCCGCGCTCGGTGCCGCGCACCGGGCCGGGTTCGTGCACCGCGACATGAAGCCCGAGAACGTCCTGATAGGGGACGACGGCCGGGTCAAGGTCGCCGACTTCGGGCTGGTGCGGTCGGTGGACACCGTGACCAGCACGACGGGTTCCGTGCTCGGCACGGTGTCCTATCTCGCGCCCGAGCAGATAGAACAGGGCACCACCGACCCGCGCGTCGACGTGTACGCGTGCGGTGTCGTCCTCTACGAGATGCTGACGGGCGGGAAACCGCACGCCGGGGACTCCCCCGCCCAGGTGCTCTACAAGCACGTCCACGAGGACGTGCCGCCGCCCTCGGCGCTCGTGCCGGGACTGCCCCAGGAGCTGGACCTGCTGGTCGCGTCGGCCACGGCGCGCAACCCGGACGTCCGCCCGCACGACGCCGTGGCGCTGCTCGGCCAGGTGCGCTCGGCGCGCCGGGCGCTGACCGAGGAGCAGCTGGACGCGTTGCCGCCGCAGGCCCTGACCGCGGAGCACGACAACGCCGACGACCGGACGACCGTGATCCCCCGTTCGCTGACCGTGCCCCGGCCGCTGCCCGTGGGCGAGGCCGAGCCGGCCGAGGGCGCCGTCCAGCACACCAGCAGGCTCCAGGCACCGCCCGTGCCGCCCCTGCCGCCCCGGCGGTCGAGGCGCCTGGTGGTGACGGTCGTCGCCGCCGTGCTGGCGGTGTTCGGCGTGGGCGCCGGGATCTGGTACATCAACTCCGGCCAGTTCACGAAGGTCCCGCCGCTGCTGGCGAAGACGGAGACGCAGGCGAGGGACCGGCTGGAGGCGGCCGGGCTCGACGTCGGGAAGGTCGAGCGGGCGTACAACGACACTGTCAAGCGCGGCACGGTCATCAGCAGCGACCCGGCGCCCGGTGCCCGGATCCGGGACCACGACTCGGTGACGCTGACCGTCTCGCTCGGCCCGGAGACGGTGAACGTGCCGGATCTGTCGGGACAGCCGCTCGCCAAGGCGCAGGCGCGGCTGAAGGCGGACGGTCTCGAGCCGGGCATGGTCACCCGTGACTTCAGCGAGGACGTCGCCAAGGGGTCCGTGATCGCCACGACACCGCAGGCGGGCACCAGGCGGCACGCCGGTTCGGCGATCGCGCTGACCGTCAGCAAGGGCAGCCCGATCGACGTCCCGGACGTCACCGGCGACGACCTGGACAGCGCGAAGCAGGAACTGACGGACGCCGGCCTGAAGGTGCGGATCGCGCCCGAGCGGATCAACTCCGAGTACGACAAGGGCAAGGTCGCCGCGCAGAGCCCACGGGACGGCAAGCAGGCCGCCGAGGGCGACACGGTGACGCTGACGCTGTCCAAGGGCCCGGAGATGATCGAGGTCCCGGACGTCGTGGGCGACAGCGTCGACGACGCGGTGCAGGCGCTGGAGGACTCCGGCTTCGAGGTGGACAAGGACCGCGGGCTGCTCGGGCTGTTCGGTGACACCGTGAAGAAGCAGTCGGTGGAGGGCGGCGAGACGGCACCCAAGGGGTCGACGATCACGATCACCATCCGGTGACGGGGGTCACCGGGGACCGTGGTCCGGGTGCCGTGGCGGGCATGACACCCTGAACGGGTGAGTCCTGAGCAGTCCTCCCTCCCCCGCAACCCCGTAGGCGGTCATGTCCCCGTGGCCGGCGGCCTGCACTCCGTGGGGCTGTCGTACGCCCGCGACCTGAAGGCCGAGACCGTGCAGGTCTTCGTCGCCAACCCGCGCGGGTGGGCCACGCCGGCCGGGAACCCCCGGCAGGACGAGGCGTTCCGCGCGGCGTGCGCCGAGGAGTCGCTTCCGGCGTACGTCCACGCGCCCTATCTGATCAACTTCGGCTCGCACACCGAGGCGACCGTGGAGCGGTCCGTTCTGTCCCTGCGGCACTCGCTGCGGCGCGGGCGGGAGATCGGCGCGCTGGGCGTGGTCGTGCACACCGGCAGCGCGACCGGCGGGCGGGCGCGGGAGGTGGCGCTGAAGCAGGTGCGCGAGCATCTGCTGCCGCTGCTGGACGAGCTGACCCACGACGACGACCCGTTCCTGCTGCTGGAGTCGACCGCCGGGCAGGGCGCCTCGCTGTGCTCGCGCACCTGGGACTTCGGGCCGTACTTCGAGGCGCTGGACGCCCATCCGAAGCTGGGCGTGTGCCTCGACACCTGCCACATCTTCGCCGCCGGCCACGACCTGACCGGGCCGAGCGGCATGCACCAGACCCTGGACCTGCTGGTGGACACGGTCGGCGAGGGCCGGCTGAAGCTGATCCATGCCAACGACTCCAAGGACGTGGTCGGCGCGCACAAGGACCGGCACGAGAACATCGGCGCCGGTCACATCGGCGAGGACCCCTTCCGCGCTCTGATGACCCACCCGGCGACCGCGGGCGTGCCGCTGGTCATCGAGACGCCGGGCGGCAAGGAGGGCCACGCGGCCGATGTGGAGCGGCTGAAGAAACTCCGGGATTCCTGAACTCTTCAGGAATACCCCCAGGGGGTATACGGTTCCTGTCGATGCAGGAACCGTCACTCGGCATGGGGGAAACCATGGACCACTCGGCCCACACCGAACACGAACAGCACCAGCACCAGCACCAGCACCAGCACCAGCACCAGCACCAGCACCACGGTCACGCGCCGGACACCACCTGGTCCATGGCCGCCCAGGCCACCCTGCACTGCCTCACCGGCTGCGCCATCGGCGAGGTGCTCGGCATGATCATCGGCACGGCGCTCGGATGGGGCAACCTGCCGACCATGGTGCTGGCGATCATCCTGGCCTTCGTCTTCGGCTACTCGCTCACCCTGCGCGGGGTGCTGCGGGCCGGCGTCGGCTTCCGTACGGCGTTCCGGGTGGCGCTGGCCGCGGACACGCTCTCCATCGCGGTCATGGAGCTGATCGACAACGGCGTGATCCTCGTATGGCCGTCCGCGATGGACGCCACCCTGAGCGACGCACTGTTCTGGGTCTCGCTGGCGATCTCGCTCCTGATCGCCTTCGTGGTGACCACGCCGGTCAACAAGTGGACGATCGGGCGGGGCAAGGGGCACGCCGTGGTGCACCAGTACCACCACTGACGCATCCGGGACCGGGAGTCAGAGTTCGGGGCCGTCCCCGGGCTCCTCCTGGTAGGAGTAGCGCTGCTCCTTCCAGGGGTCGCCGAGGTTGTGGTAGCCGCGCTCCTCCCAGAAGCCGCGGCGGTCGGCGGTCATGTACTCCACGCCGCGGACCCACTTCGGACCCTTCCAGGCGTACAGGTGGGGCACGATCAGACGGACCGGGAAGCCGTGCTCGGCGGTGAGCAGCTCACCGTCCTTGTGGGTGGCGAAGATCGTACGGTCCGAGACGAAGTCCGCCAGGCGCAGGTTCGAGCTGAAGCCGTACTCCGCCCAGACCATCACATGGGTGACGTCCGGCGCCGGCGGGGCCAGGTCCAGGATCGCGCCGGCCGGGATGCCGCCCCACTCCGCGCCGACCATGCTGAACTTCGTCACGCAGTGCAGATCGGCCACCACGGTGGTGTACGGCAGGGCCGTGAACTCCTCGTGGTTCCAGGTGCGCTTGTCGCCGTCGGCGGTGGCGCCGAAGACCCGGAACTCCCAGCGCTCGGGCCGGAACTTCGGGACGGGCCCGTAGTGGGTGACCGGCCAGCCGCGCTGGAGCCGCTGACCCGGCGGAAGCTCGGACCCTGCCGCTGCTCCAGACTCTCGCTCCACCGGATGACCCATGTATCCATCCTGACAGACCTCGGGCAGTGCCCTTGACCACCCGGCCCTGAACCGGACAAGAGGTATCAACTCGGCACGTACTTACTAAGTACACACTTACTGGACGATCTTCTCCGCCGGTGCAATCATGCCGCCGCACGCCTCCCCCGTCCCTCCGTGTGGAAGGAGCCCGCTGCGATGCAGGGCGACCCCGAGGTCATCGAGTTCCTCAACGAGCAGCTCACCGGCGAGCTGACCGCGATCAACCAGTACTTCCTGCACGCGAAGATGCAGGAGAACTTCGGCTGGACGAAGCTCGCCAAGTACACGCGGCACGAGTCGTTCGACGAGATGAAGCACGCGGAGGTGCTCACCGACCGGATCCTGTTCCTGGACGGGCTGCCCAACTACCAGCGGCTGTTCCACGTGCGGGTGGGGCAGACGGTCCGGGAGATGTTCGAGGCGGACCGGCAGATCGAGGTGGAGGCGATCGACCGCCTGCGCCGGGGCATCAAGGTGATGCGCGAGAAGGGCGACATCACGTCGGCGAACATCTTCGAGGACATCCTCGCCGACGAGGAGCACCACATCGACTATCTCGACACCCAGCTGGAACTGCTGGAGAAGCTCGGCGAAGCGCTCTATCTGGCCCAGCTGATCGAGCAGCCGGAGAGCTAGGCGGCCTCGTCCAGCGGCGTCAGGACGGAACGGCCCTGCTCGGCGAGTTCACGGCGCGGACAGGCGCCACGGCCGAGGATGGCCTGGATGCGGCGTACGCACGATCCGCAGTCGGTGCCGGCCTTGCTGGCGGAGGCTATCTGGCGCGGCGTGCAGGCGCCGTTCTCCGCGTGCTGCTGGACCTGCTGCTCGGTGATGCCGAAGCAACTGCAGACGTACATCCGGCTCACCTCCCGACGGGGTCGCTGTCCTACTGCCGTCCCGTTTATCGGTGAGGCAAACCTAACCTTACCCATCCCATGGCGCCGGCAAAAGTGGGTGGGGCGCGGATCCGGTGTGATCCGCGCCCCAGGGAATCACTGGTCCCGGTACATCTCGGCCACGAGGAACGCCAGGTCCAGCGACTGGCTGCGGTTCAGCCGCGGGTCGCAGGCGGTCTCGTAGCGCTGGTGCAGGTCGTCGACGAAGATCTCGTCGCCGCCGCCCACGCACTCGGTGACGTCGTCGCCGGTCAGCTCCACGTGGATGCCGCCCGGGTGGGTGCCGAGCGCCTTGTGGACCTCGAAGAAGCCCTTGACCTCGTCGAGCACGCCGTCGAAGCGGCGGGTCTTGTGACCGGAGGCCGCCTCGAAGGTGTTGCCGTGCATCGGGTCGGTCACCCAGGCGACCGTCGCGCCGGACGCCGTGACCTTCTCCACCAGCTCGGGGAGCTTGTCGCGGATCTTGCCGGCACCCATGCGGACGATGAAGGTCAACCGGCCCGGCTCCCGCTCGGGGTCGAGGCGGTCGATGTACTGCAGCGCCTCCTCGGCCGTCGTGGTCGGGCCGAGCTTGATGCCGATCGGGTTGCGGATCTTCGAGGCGAACTCGATGTGCGCGCCGTCCAGCTGCCGGGTGCGCTCACCGATCCACACCATGTGCCCGGAGACGTCGTACAGCTTGCCGGTGCGGGAGTCGACGCGGGTCAGGGCCGACTCGTAGTCCATCAGCAGCGCCTCGTGCGAGGAGAAGAACTCGACGGTCTTGAACTCCTCCGGGTCGGTGCCGCAGGCCCGCATGAAGTTCAGCGCGTTGTCGATCTCGCGCGCCAGCTGCTCGTAACGCTGGCCCGACGGGGAGGTTCGCACGAAGTCCTGGTTCCAGGCGTGCACCTGGCGCAGGTCGGCGTAGCCGCCGGTGGTGAAGGCGCGCACCAGGTTCAGCGTGGACGCCGACGCGTGGTACATGCGCTTCAGCCGCTCCGGGTCCGGGATGCGGCTGGCCTCGGTGAAGTCGAAGCCGTTGACGGAGTCGCCCCGGTACACCGGGAGCGTCACGCCGTCGCGGGTCTCGGTGGGCTTGGAGCGCGGCTTGGAGTACTGGCCCGCGATCCGGCCGACCTTCACCACGGGCACGGAGGCCGCGTAGGTCAGGACGGCACCCATCTGCAGGAGCGTCTTGAGCTTGTTGCGGATGTGGTCGGCGGACACCGCGTCGAAGGCCTCGGCGCAGTCGCCGCCCTGGAGGAGGAACGCCTCTCCCTTGGCGACGGACGCCATCCGGGCGCGCAGCTGGTCGCACTCGCCCGCGAAGACGAGCGGCGGATACGACTCGAGGTCCGCGATCACTGCGCGCAGAGCCTCGGTGTCGGGGTACTCGGGCTGCTGCGCCGCGGGCAGGTTTCGCCAGGTGTTGCCAGCGCTGGTGCTGGTTGCGTTCACGGTCACGTCCTCAACACTACGGGGTCGACGCAGGCGTCCATGCCCTGGCCCACAGGATGAGACGGACAGGTCCGCCGCGCGATCTGCCCGCGGCGGACCTGTCCGGGCCGTTCGGCCGCGTCCGGTCAGTGCAGGTTCTGCACCACCGGGTCGGTGAAGCCGACGGCGAAGACGGCACGCAGGGAGAGGTTGTCCGCCCCCCTGTAGTCCTTGCACACGTCGTGGTCGCTGACCGGCGAGTCGGGCACGAACTCCTCGTGGGCCGCCTTCAGGTCGGTGCCCGCGCAGAAGCCCTCGGTCAGCCCCCACACCTCGTCGACCTGGGCGGCGTCGAGCTTCGGCCAGTAGCTGAGGGCCTGGGGCGGGCCCGCCGCCCAGTTGCCGCCGGCCGCGCAGCTCGTCGCGGCCCGGGTGTCGCCCACCCAGGTGTGGGAGTACACGCCGGGTACGGTGCCGCACCCCTTGTGGAAGCCGAAGTTCAGCACCCCCGCGCTGTCGGTCCAGGTCATGCCGCCCTGCAGGCCCCGGTAGCGGGAGGCGGCGTAGGCGTCCTGGATCACGGTCCTGCCGCCGGACATGTTGAGCAGGCCGGGGTAGGTGGAGGAGCCGGCCGGGTTCAGCTGGTAGCGCACCACGCGGCCGCCGTCGGTGTAGCCCTGCCACTCGCCGGCGACCAGCTTGAACGGGCCGCCGCCGGTCTTGTCCAGCGAGAGCCAGGAGAAGCACAGCTGCTGGGGGTCGATGGTGTGGCCCGAGCAGTCGGACGGCGTGCCCGCCTGCTTGTAGTAGTGGACCTCCGGCAGGACGTAGGGATAGCCGCAGGCGCTGGACCGGCCGGCGCCGTCGATGCCGTAGCTGCTCACGCCGGAGCCGTAGGTGTCGACCTTGGCGAGCCTGTTGACGTCGAAGACCCGGATGCCGTTCGCGGTGTCCGTGACGTAGATGTAGTTCCCGTACCAGACGATGCCGCCGCCGTGGCCGGTCACGTACCTGAAGTCGTTGCCCGAGTCGGTCGGCTCGGCGAGCAGGACGTGGCGGTACTTGCCGGTGTCGCGGTCGAGGAAGCTCAGCTTCAGCAGGTTGTTGGTCTTGCAGCCCGCGGAGGTCTCGTGGCTGAGCGTCCGGTAGTGCCAGGAGACCGCCGTGACGTGCCTGCCCTGGATGGCGCCGTCGCCACCGTCGGCGGTGCCCGTGGTGCTCAGGCCCTGCGGCCACCAGTGCGGGCTGGTGTCGTCGGTGTGGGCCTTCGACCAGCACCAGGCCTTCTTGGTGCCCGCCGGGGGCAGCGCCTTGGTCTCGGTGCCGGCGCAGGAGCGCATGGAGCGCAGGTTCAGCCAGCCGTCGGTCGCTCCGGAGGAGTTCTTCGTGTAGTCGGTGGTGACGACGTCGGTGAGGCCGGCGTGGCTGGTGAGGTGATTGTTGTAGAGGTTGTTCGTGGCCGAGACATAGCTCGTGTCGGTCAGTTCGAACTGGTCGGCGCCGAGCGAGAGCTTGGTCATCGTCGGCGAGTCCGCGGCCGAGGCGGGCTGGGCCGTGAGGCCGGTCATCAGCGCCGCTGTGGCAGCCATCCAGGCCAGCAGCCTGGATCCCCGTATGAGTCCCATGCACACCTTCCATGAAGTCGAGTGGGACATGTCAATTGCAGACGAAGATCGTATCCCCCATGGGGTAAGGTGCCGGACATGTTCGCGCATTCGACCCGCTCCTGGTGGTGGACCGCTCATCCGGCGGCCCGCTGACTGCGCGTACACACGACTTCGCGAAGGCCGCCCGAGGGGCGGCCTTCGGTGTTTGCGGACCCGGGCCGCTCCCTCCCAGTGAGAAGGAGACGGACCCGTGCATCTGCGCGCCCTGCTCGACGATCCCCGCCCGTTCGCCCTGCTGCGCCGCCGCACGCCCGGCCACGCCGCCGACGTGGTCGAGCTGCTGATCGGCCCGGTCACGGAACACGAGCACCTCGCCGACCTGCCCGACGAGTGCCTCGCCCTCGTCCCGTTCCGCCAGATCCGTGAGCGCGGCTTCGACGTCCGCGACGACGCCACGCCGCTGGCGGTGCTGGTCCCCGAGGAGTCGCACACGCTGCCCCTCGAGGACGCGCTCGCCGAGCTGCCCGCGCACGAGGTGCGGGTCGAGGGCGGCGGCTTCGACGTCGGCGACGAGGAGTACGGCGAGATCGTCGGCCGGGTGCTGCGCGAGGAGATCGGCCGGGGCGAGGGCGCGAACTTCGTCATCCGGCGGACGTACGAGGGCGGGATCCCCGGGTTCGGCAGGGCGGACGCGCTCGCCCTGTTCCGGCGGCTGCTGGAGGGCGAGCGGGGCGCGTACTGGACCTTCGTCGTGCACACCGGGGACCGGACGCTGGTCGGGGCCAGCCCCGAGGTGCATGTGCGGATGGCCGGCGGCACGGTCGTGATGAACCCGATCAGCGGGACGTACCGCTACCCCGCCGGGGGGCCGACGCCGGAGCACCTGCTGGACTTCCTCGCCGACGGCAAGGAGATCGAGGAGCTGTCGATGGTCGTCGACGAGGAACTGAAGATGATGTGCACCGTCGGCGACATGGGCGGGGTGGTCGTCGGCCCGCGCCTGAAGGAGATGGCGCACCTCGCGCACACCGAGTACGAGCTGCGCGGGAAGTCCTCCCTGGACGTGCGGGAGGTGCTGCGGGAGACGATGTTCGCGGCGACGGTGACCGGGTCCCCGGTGCAGAACGCCTGCCGGGTGATCGAGCGGCACGAGGTCGGCGGGCGCGGCTACTACGCGGGCGCGCTGGCCCTGCTCGGGCGGGACTCCGGCGGCGCCCAGACGCTGGACTCCCCCATCCTGATCCGTACCGCCGACATCTCCCGCGACGGCCGGCTGCGGGTCCCGGTCGGCGCGACGCTGGTGCGTGGCTCGGACCCGGCGGGCGAGGTGGCGGAGACCCACGCGAAGGCGGCGGGGGTGCTGGCCGCGCTCGGCGTCCGTCCGGGAAGGCCCCGCGAGGAGGCCGTACGCCCGCGGCTGGCCGACGACCCGCGGGTGCGGGCCGCGCTGGACGGGCGCCGCTCGTCGCTCGCGCCGTTCTGGCTGCGGATGCAGGAGCAGGCCCAGGAGCTGACCGGCCACGCCCTCGTCGTCGACGGTGAGGACACCTTCACCGCGATGCTGGGGCACGTGCTGCGCTCGGGCGGGCTCGAGGTGACGGTACGGAGGTACGACGAGCCGGGGCTGCGCGAGGCCGTGCTCGCGCACACGGGGCCGGTGGTGCTCGGCCCGGGCCCGGGCGACCCCTCGGATCTCGCCGACCCGAAGATGCGGTTGCTGCGTACGCTCGCCGCCACGGTGATCCGGGAGCACCGGTACGGCGTGCTCGGGGTCTGCCTCGGGCACGAGCTGATCGCGGCCGAGCTGGGCCTGGACATCGTCCGCAAGGAGGTCCCGTACCAGGGGGCGCAGACGACGATCGACCTGTTCGGGCGGCCGGAGACGGTCGGCTTCTACAACAGCTTCGTGGCCCGCTGCGACGGGGAGGCGGCCCGGGAACTGGCCGCGCACGGGGTGGAGGTGAGCCGGGCGGCGAACGGCGAGGTGCACGCCGTACGGGGACCGGGGTTCGCGGGCGTGCAGTTCCACCCGGAGTCGGTCCTCACCCTGAACGGGGCCGCGGTCGTACGGGAGCTGATCGGGCAGCTGCGCGGGGCGAGCAGGGCGAGGTGAGGGGGCGGACCCGGGGATCGAGGCGATCCCCGGGTCCCGGCCCCGTGGTCAGCCGAAGAAGACCCCGACCTCCTCGTACAGCGCCGGGTCCACCGTCTTCAGCCGGGCCGTGGCCTCGGCGATCGGGACGCGGACGATGTCGGTGCCGCGCAGGGCGACCATCGTGCCGAAGTCGCCGTCGCGGACGGCGTCGATGGCGTGCAGGCCGAAGCGGGTGGCGAGCCAGCGGTCGAAGGCGCTGGGGGTGCCGCCTCGCTGGATGTGCCCGAGGACCGTGGTGCGCGCCTCCTTGCCGGTGCGCTTCTCGATCTCCTTGGCCAGCCACTCGCCGACCCCGGAGAGGCGGACGTGCCCGAAGGAGTCCAGCGACTCGTCCTTGAGGACCATGTCGCCGTCCTTCGGCATGGCGCCCTCGGCGACGACGACGATCGGGGCGTACGACGCCTTGAAGCGGGAGGTGATCCAGGCGCACACCTGGTCGAGGTCGAAGCGCTGTTCGGGGATGAGGATGACGTTGGCGCCGCCGGCCAGGCCCGAGTGCAGGGCGATCCAGCCCGCGTGCCGGCCCATCACCTCGCAGACCAGGACCCGCATGTGGGACTCGGCGGTGGTGTGCAGACGGTCGATGGCCTCGGTGGCGATGTTGACGGCCGTGTCGAAGCCGAAGGTGTAGTCGGTGGCGGACAGGTCGTTGTCGATGGTCTTCGGTACGCCCACGCAGGGCACGCCGTACTCGTCGGACAGGCGCGCGGCGACACCCAGGGTGTCCTCGCCGCCGATCGCGATGAGGGCCTCGACCTCCAGCTTGGCCAGGTTCTCCTTGATCCGGCGGATACCACCCTCCACCTTGAGGGGGTTGGTCCGGGAGGAGCCGAGAACGGTGCCGCCGCGGGGCAGGATGCCGCGCACCGCGGGGATGTCGAGGCGGATGGTGTCGTTCTCGAGCGGACCCCGCCAGCCGTCCCGGAAGCCGACGAACTCATAGCCGTACTCCTGCACGCCTTTGCGCACGATGCCCCGGATGACGGCGTTGAGCCCGGGGCAGTCGCCGCCTCCGGTCAGTACTCCGACCCGCATGGAAATATCCCTTCGCCGCGGTTGCCTGACGCTCAGTCACGCTAATGGTGATTCGCGTCACATCGGGAGAGGCGGGAAGGGTGATTCCGGTGCGTTGCCGGAAATGCCTGCTCTATTCGTCGTCGAGTCCGCGCTCGATCGCGTACCGCACCAGCTCCACCCTGTTGTGCAACTGGAGCTTGCCGAGGGTGTTCTGGACATGGTTCTGCACGGTGCGGTGGGAGATGACGAGGCGTTCGGCGATCTGCTTGTAGCTCAGGCCCTTGGCGACCAGCCGCAGCACCTCCGTCTCCCGGTCGGTCAGCCGGGGCGCCCCGGGCTCGTCGGCATCGGGGGCGGGCGCGGGCTCGGAGGCCAGCCGGCGGTACTCGCCGAGCACCAGCCCGGCGAGGCCCGGCGTGAACACCGGGTCGCCGACGGCGGTACGGCGCACGGCGTCCAGCAGTTCCTCGGTGGAGGCCGACTTCAGCAGATAGCCGGTCGCACCCGACTTCACCGCCTCCAGGACGTCGGCGTGCTCGCCGCTGGCCGACAGGACGAGGACGCGCAACGCCGGGTTGTGGGCGACCAGTTCCTTGCAGACCTGGACGCCGGGCTTGGCCGGCAGGTTGAGGTCCAGCACGAGGACGTCGGGGGCGGCGGCCTTGGCACGGCGGACCGCCTGCTCGCCGTCGCCGGCGGTGGCGACCACCTCGAAGCCGGACTCGGACAGGTCGCGGGCGACCGCGTCGCGCCACATGGGGTGGTCGTCGACCACCATGACCCGGATCGGGTCCTGCTGCTGTGTCATCGCTGCTCCGCCCTCTTCCCCCGCGCCCGTTCGGCGCCCTTGGGTACCTTCAGTTCGACTTCCGTGCCCTGCCCGGGGACCGAGATCAGCTCGGCGCTGCCGCCCAGGTCCCGCAGCCGCCCGCGGATCGACTGGGCCACCCCGAGCCGGCCCTCGCCCTCGGCCTGGGCGAGCCGGCCCTCGGGGATGCCGGGGCCGTCGTCCCGGACGGTCACGACGACCTCGCCCGGCTCGTCCTCGACCAGGATCCAGGCTCGCGCGTCCTCGCCGGCATGCTTGCGGACGTTGTCCAGGGCGGCTCCCACCGCCGCGGCCACCTCCCGGGCCGCCGCGGGCGGCAGCGGCACCGGCGCGCCGGGCTCGACGAGGCTCACCCGGGCGCACGCGTAGGGGGCGAGCAGGGAGCGCAGGTCGACCGGGCCGGCCGGGCCGTCCTCGTACGGCTCCTCGACGGCACGTACGACGGCCCCCGCTGCCACGTCCTCCGACACCCGGGACACCGGCACCAGACCGCCGGAGACCAGGGTGCGCAGGGCCACCTCCTGCTCCCCGGCCAGCCGGCCCAGCTCGGCCGCCTCGCCGCCGAGGGTCGCGCCCCGGCGCTTCACCATGGCCAGGACCTGCAGCACGCCGTCGTGGATGTCCCGGGCCAGCCGCTCCCGCTCCCGGGTCGCGGCCTCGATCTCCAGGGCGCGGGCGAGGGTGCGCTCGGAGGCGCGGGCCACCTCCACGACGTAGCCGATGGCGATGGCGGCCACCCAGACGAGGATCACGTTGTGCACGGTGTCCCGGGCGGGACGGCCGCGCTCGACCAGGTTGACGGCGGCCACGGCCGTGGAGGCGACGGCCGCCCAGCGCCAGCCGCCCTTGACGGCGAAGGCCAGCACCGAACCGGCGGTCCATATCGACGGCAGGGTGGGGCCGCCGCCCGCGATCCGCTCGTGGTTGTCGGCGAGCGGGGTGAGCAGGATGCCGGTGAGGGCGATGGTCAGGTCGGCGGCCAGGAAGCGCTTGGTGCAGGCGGCCTCGCTCGCCACCTTCGGCAGGGTGGCGAGGGTCCACACGACCAGGACGGCGTAGTAGGCGACGGCCAGCCAGGGGCGTACGAAGTGGGAGTACGCGGTGGCGCACAGGCCGATGGCGTACAGCATGGTCAGCACGCGGTAGCCGGCCAGCGCACGCCACAGCGGCAGCTCGACCGACATCCGCATGACGCGCTCGCGCCTGGGCATCCCCCCGGCCCCCCGATCCCCCCCGGCCCGTCGTCTAGGACCCGGGCTGCTTCTTCTCGGCCTTCTCCGCTCCCTTGGCCGCCTTCGCCGCCTCCGCGATCTGCCGCTTGGCGGCGGTCGCGTACATGTCGACGTACTCCTGGCCGGAGAGCTTCATGATCTCGTACATGACCTCGTCGGTCAGGGCGCGCAGCACGAAGCGGTCGTGCTCCATGCCCTGATACCGGCTGAAGTCCATGGGCTTGCCGATGCGGATGCCGGGCCGCATCAGCTTCGGCATGACCTTGCCGGGCGGCTGGATCTTCTCCGTGTCGATCATGGCGACCGGGATGACCGGCGCGCCGGTGGCGAGCGCCACGCGCGCGAGGCCGCCGGGCTTGCCCCGGTACAGCCGGCCGTCGGGCGAGCGGGTGCCCTCCGGGTAGATGCCGAACAACTCGCCGCGCTGCAGCACCTCTATGCCGCTCTTGATGGCCGCCTCGCCGGCACCGCGCGCGCCGGAGCGGTCCACGGGGAGCTGGCCGACGCCCTTGAAGAAGGCCGCGGTCAGCCGTCCCTTCACGCCGGGGGTGGTGAAGTACTCGGCCTTCGCGATGAAGGTGACCTTGCGGTCCAGCATCGTCGGGAGGAAGAACGAGTCCGAGAAGGACAGGTGGTTGCTGGCCAGGATGGCGGCGCCTTCGGCCGGAATGTTCTCCAGTCCCTCCACCCAGGGCCTGAAGGCAACCTTCAGCGGCCCGCCGATGGCGACCTTCATCGTGCCGTACAACACCCGTGTGCCTCCTGTTTCCGTCGAACAGACCTTAACCCGGAGGACCGTCAAAGGGCCCGACGACCCTGGTCGGTGTCAGTGCGGTCGCGTACGGTGAAGCACATCCGCGCGTTTCTTCCCGCCTCTGCCGGTCTCCGGACGAGTTCTGCCGGTCACCGGAGGGGGCCCTGCCAGGAACAGGAGAGTCGAAAGGTGCCGGTTCTCCCCGGAGCCGAGCCGTACCGCCACGAGGGCGGGGAGGTGGGCGTCCTCCTCTGTCACGGCTTCACCGGCTCCCCTCAGTCGCTGCGCCCCTGGGCGGAGCACCACGCGGCCCATGGCCTGACCGTGTCGCTGCCGCTGCTGCCCGGCCACGGCACCCGCTGGGAGGACATGCAGGTCACGGGCTGGCAGGACTGGTACGCGGAGGTGGACCGCGAGCTGCGCCTGCTCTCCGAGCGCTGTTCCCGGGTGTTCGTCGCGGGCCTGTCGATGGGCGGGGCGCTGGCGCTGCGACTGGCCGCCCGGCACGGCGAGCGGGTCTCGGGCGTGGCGGTCGTCAACCCGGCGAACAAGGTGCACGGCCTGTCGGCGTACGCCCTGCCGGTCGCCCGGCATCTCGTACGGACGACGCGGGGCATAGCCAGCGACATCGCGAAGGAGGGCGCGGCGGAGCTGGGATACGACCGGGTGCCCCTGCACGCGGCGCACTCGCTGCGGGTGTTCCTGCGCCGGCTGGACGGCGAGCTGCCCCAGGTCACCCAGCCGTTGCTGCTGCTGCGCAGCGCCCAGGACCATGTCGTGCCGGCGGCGGACTCGGCCCGGGTGCTGAGCCGGGTGTCGTCCACGGACGTGACCGAGCTGGTGCTGGAACACAGCTACCACGTGGCGACGTTGGACGAGGATGCGGACCGGATCTTCGAGGAGAGCCTCGCCTTCATCGGCCGGCTCGCACCCAGTGTCGGCAAGGAAGGGACGGCCGCAGTTGGCTGAGCACGGCTCCGACCGCGAGAACCGCGAGGAGCGCGAACCGGACGAGCAGGGGGTGCCCTTCGACGAGGACGCCGCCTGGCGGGCCATCGTCGCCGGGTACGGCGAGGAACCGGCGGACCCGCCGGGCACCAAGCCCTTCAAGTCGGTGGAGGATCTCGCGCTGCTCGAGAAGGACGCGGAGAGCGACCGCGACGATTCGGCCGATCCGCAGCCGGCCCGGCCGCTGGGCAGCTCGGTCTCGTTCGCGCCCGGGGTCGGCCCGCGCGACTACGCCACGTCCGAGCCGGCCGAGGACGACTTCGACGAGGACGACGAGGGCCACTTCGTACCGCCCGAGCCGCCGCCGCTGCCGGACGCCGACACGACCGCCAAGTTCGCCTGGCTGGGCGTCGTGGGCGGCCCGATCCTGCTGCTGCTCGCGGTGCTGCTCGGCTGGGACATGACCTGGTGGCTGACGACCCTCGGCATCGGCGGCTTCCTCGGCGGCTTCGCGACGCTGGTGGTGCGGATGCGGACGGACGACGAGGACGACGACCCCGGGCGGGGCGCGGTGGTCTGAGGCGCCGGCGCGTCGAGCGCGCCGGCGTGCCGGGGAGCCCGCCCTCAGGCCGCCGGGAGGCGGAGCGCGGCCAGGACCGGGAGGTGGTCGGTGGCCGCGGTCAGATCGGCCGGGGTGAGGCCCGGCAGGTCCAGCGGGACGCCGCAGCCGAGCACGTCGATGCCCTTGGTGGCGAAGACGGCGTCGATGCGCTGGTGGGGGTCGGCCGGGGTGGAGGTGAACTCGCCGCCCCAGGGTGCCGTGGCCCGGCAGTCCTGGAGATTCGCGGCGAGGTGGCGGAAGGTGCGGCCGTCGGGGCGCTCGTTCAGGTCGCCGCCCGCGACGGCGTGCTCCACGCCCAGGCCGGCGAGGCGGTCCAGGAGCATGCCGCCCTGGTCGTGGCGCTCGTCCCGCTGGAGGCTGAGGTGGCAGCTGATGACGCCCAGGCGGATGCCTCCGAAGCGGACCACCGCGGTGGCGAACCCGCGCCGGTGGAGTCCGGGGGTGAGCGGAAGCAGGACGTCCGCGGTGCGCTCCGCCGTCGCCCGCAGACTGCACAGGATCGCCGGTCCCGCCGCGGTGGCTCCGCCGGTGAGGACGACCTGGCCGGAGGCGGCGGCCAGGCGGGCCAGCTTCTTGCGCCAGCGGAAGAAGCGGGGGGCTTCCTGGAGGAGGACCAGGTCGGGGGCGCAGGCGGTGATCACTCTGGCGAGGGCGTCGGTGTCGTCGCGCATCGAGCGGATGTTGTAGCTCAGGACCCTGATGACCGCGGAACCGTCGGGCTCCGTGCGGGAGTTGGGGAGCAGCGGGGTTGCCATGCCGTCAATCTACGCCGCTCGGGAGGTGAGGCGCCGTATGACTCGGGGCGCGGGGTCTCGTGCGCGACCGCCCGTGCGTCGTGGCTTGTCGCGCAGTCCCCCGCGCCCCTGAGGTCGGCCCCGTCACCGCGGCTCGAGCAGTGCAGACGTCACATGACCGGGTCGGGCTCCCGGGCCAGGTCGGCCGCGCCCACCATGCCCGCCTTGTTGCCGAGCTGGGCCGCGATCACGTCGGCGACCGGGCGCCAGTTGCCGCCGACCAGCCAGCGCTTGTAGGACTTGCGGATCGGGTCGAGGACCAGGTCGCCCTCGTCGGAGAGGCCGCCGCCGACGATGAACGCGGACGGGTCGAAGAGGGAGGCCAGGTCGGCGAGGCCCGCGCCGGCCCAGCGGGCCAGCTCCCGGTAGGAGTCCACGGCGACCGGGCAGCCCTGGCGGGCGGCCATGGAGATGTGCTTGCCCTCGATGCCGTCGGGGGTGCCGTCGCCGAGCGCCAGCAGGACCTCGGCACGCTCCGGGGTGGCGTTGGCGCGCTGCTTGGCGTAGCGGACCAGGGCGCGGCCGGAGGCGTACTGCTCCCAGCAGCCCTGCGAGCCGCAGCCGCACAGCAGTCCGTCCGGCACCATCCGGATGTGGCCGAACTCGGCGGCCACGCCGAAGTGGCCGCGGCGCAGCTTGTTGCCGATGATGATGCCGCCGCCGAGGCCGGTGCCGAGCGTGATGCAGATGACGTTGCGGTGGCCCTTGCCGGCGCCGAACTTGTACTCGCCCCAGGCGGCCGCGTTGGCGTCGTTCTCCACCACGACCGGGAGGCCGGTGCGCGCCTCGACCTTCTCCTTCAGCGGCTCGTTGCGCCAGTCGATGTTGGGCGCGAAGTACACCGTGGAGCGCTGCCGGTTGACGTAACCGGCCGCACCGATGCCCACGCCGACGATCTCGTGCCCGGCGCGCGCTCCCTCCACCGCCGAGGCGATGGCGTCCACGATGGCCTCGGGCGTGGTGGGGGTCGGCACCTTGAAGGTCGAGAGGATGTTGCCTTCCTCGTCGACCACGCCGGCCGCGATCTTCGTGCCGCCGATGTCGACGCCGATGGTGAGTCCCATGAATCCCTCAGTTCCGGTCGAGCCCCGCTACGGCCAACCGTACCCGAGGCCCTGCCGTGGGAGGGCTTCAGTCCAGGTCGATGCGTTCGCCCGGGCCGGTGCCCTCGCCCCGGTCGGGACGGTCGGGCCGGTCGTCCTTCAGGTCGGCCGAGCCGGTGGTCCAGCGGCGCTCCTGGTCCTGGACGGCGGAGCGGTAGGCGGCCAGCAGCTCGGTGCCGGCCGCGGCGAGGTGGTCGAACACCTCCGGGTTGCGCTCTATGACGGGCTCCACGGCGGCCTTCGCCTGCTGGACGACCTGCCGCACCACCTGCTGGGCGGCGGGTCCGGCGAGGGCTCCGAGGAGCGGTGACTGGAGGCCGGACAGCTTGTCGGCCACCGTGTCCACGAGCTTCTTCAGTTCCTCGGCGGCCGAGCCGGGCGGCGGGCCGTGCTCGGTGCGGCGGCGGGCCTTCTCGGCGGCGAGGTCCTCGGCACAGGCCGTGGCCCAGGCGTCGGCGTCGGTCGCCCGTGCCTGCGTTTCCTCGTGAGGTCCGGATGCGGGGCGCTCTTCGCTCATGGCGGACTCCTGACTGCGGTTCGCCTCTACGACGTTACCCGAACGCACGTGCCGGGTTCACCGCCCGCCGGCGGGCCACAGGTCGGGGTCGGGAGCGAACCGGATGCGCAGTTCGTCCTCGCGCAGCGCGGCCCCGGCCACGGTGCACCGGCGCAGGGCGGACGGCAGCGGAACGATCCGGCGGAAGGGGCCCGCGGTGATCAGGAGTTCGTCGCCGCGCCGGACCAGGTCCAGCTCGTCCCGTATCGCTCCGGGCAGCGGGATGTGCCAGACCAGCACGCCGTCCTCGGCGATCCGGTCGGCGACGGGCCACTCGACCGGGGCGGGCGCCGGGTTGACGGCCGGCACGTCGAGGGCGCCGAGGTCGTCGGTGCCGTGCGGGTCGCGGCCGAGATGGGGGACGGTGTGGAAGGCGTGCGGCTGCTGCTGCCACTCGGCGAGGGCCTTGGCCTGCTGGGCGAGGAGTCCGGCGAGCCAGGTGTCGCCGCCGGCCTCGGGCAGCACGCGGTTGGCGACCAGGGTCTCGGTGCGCAGACCGCGCAGGGCCAGGCCGAGGGTGGCGGCGCGGACGGCGGCGGCACCGGCCGGTCCGGGTTCGGCGACCAGCCGTACGGCGGTGTTCCGGTCGGTGAGGACGGCCTCGACGGCGGCCAGTTCGACGTCCCAGCGGGCTGCCGTCTCGTACAGCCACTCGGCGGGCATGGGGACGCCGGCGAGCCGGCCGAGGACCGGGCGCAGGGCGCGGGCCGCCTGCCGTTCGGGCGGGAGCAGGCGGCGCAGATAGCGGCGCAGCTCCTCGGGGAGGGCGAGCACGGCGAGCGCCGCCGGGAGGGGCGGAAGGTCGACGACCAGGAGGTCGTAGCGCTCGGAGAGGGCCGCGTCCCGCAGCGCGCGCAGGAACGACAGCTCCTCGGCGCCGGGCAGCGGGGTGACCTCCTCGGCGTCCAGGCGGGCGGCGCCGAGGAGGTCGAGGACGCCCGCGGCGCGGGTCTGGAAGGCGGTGAGGTCCTGGCGGAAGCGGTCGACCGCGTCGGGGCGCCAGGCGGTGAGGTTCTCGGTGACGTCGGTGGGGGTCGGTCCTGTCCCGGTGTCCAGCGCCGTGCCCGGCGTGTCCGTGCGGTCCGCGCTCAGCAGCAGCGTCCGGGTGCCGTCGGCGGCGGCACGCAGTGCGGTCGCGGCGGCGATCGTGGTACGACCGCTGCCGCCGGGGCCCGTGATCAGGATGGTGCGCATGAGGGTGAACGGTAACGGAGACCGGGGTGGTGACGAGCGGGGCCGGGCTGCGCCTGACCGGGGGCGCGGGGCCCTGCTCGACGTGCGGCTCCGCCGCGTGGCGCGACCGGCCACGACGTGCTCGCACCCGGGGCGCCGCGGGCATCCCCGCGGCGAGCCCGCTACCGGTCCGACTCCACCCGCTTCTTCAGGCCCGCCAGGGCGCGGTCGATGATGACCTTCTCGGCCTTGCGCTTGATCATGCCGAGCATGGGGATCTTGACGTCCACCGTGAGCTGGTAGGTGACCTCGGTGGCGCCCGCGCCGGCCGGCTTCAGCAGGTAGGAGCCGTCCAGGGCGCGGAGCATCTGGGACTTGACCAGGGTCCAGGAGACCTCGTGGTCTCCGGTCCAGGTGTAGGCCAGGGTCTGGTCGTCCTTGATGGCGCCGGCGTCCATGACGAGGCGGACCTGTTCGGCACGGCCCTGCTCGTCGGCCGCGAGGACCTCCGCCTCCTTCACCTCGCCGGTCCAGTCCGGGTAGCGGGCGAAGTCGGCGATCACCGCCATGACGTCGGCCGGAGCGGCCTCGATCGTGATGCTCGAACTGGTGTGTTCCGCCATCGCCGTGGCTCCTCCGGATGCGGGACGTATGGAGAGGTCTGTGTGCGCCTGGCTGCGCACGTGTGTGCAGCGTGAAGGCTACCGCGCCGCCGACCTGCCGCCTTCACCGCAGGTCCCGCGGGTCACCATTCGAGCGCCCAGGGTCTGCCGGACCCGGCGAAGTGGCCCACGTTGACGCACTCCGTCGCGCCGATCCGCATGCGGCGCACCAGCGGCTGGTGGACGTGCCCGAACAGGGAATAGCGGGGTCTCGTGCGGCGGATGGCGTCCAGCAGGGCACGGCTGCCCCGCTCGAAGCGGCGCGCGACCGTGTCGTAGACCAGCTCGGGCACCTCCGGCGGGATGTGCGTGCACAGCACGTCGACCTCGCCGACGGCCTCGATCTTCGCCGCGTACTCCTCGTCGCTGATCTCGTAGGGCGTGCGCATCGGGGTGCGCAGGCCGCCGCCGACGAAGCCGAAGGTGCGGCCGCCGATCTCGACGCGCTGGCCGTCGAGGACGGTGGTGCCGGGCCGGGCGTACTCCGGCCACAGCGGCGGCATGTCGACGTTGCCGTAGGTGGCGTACGTCGGGGTGGGGAACGCGGCGAACAGCTCGGCGTACTGCTTGCGCACCGCCTTCTCGACGGCCGCGGCCCGGTCGGTGCCGATGCCGGCCCACAGCCGGGCGCCGAACTCGCGGGCCTCGGTGAAGCGGCGGGCGGTGCGCAGCTCGACGATGCGGTCGGCGTTCTCCTTGCCGAACAGGTCCGGGAAGATCCCGCGCGAGTGGTCGGCGTAGTCGAGGAAGAGCACGAGGTCGCCCAGGCAGATCAGGGCGTCGGCACCCTCCCCTGCCCGGGCCAGGTCGCGGGCGTTGCCGTGCACGTCGCTGACCACATGGACGCGCGTCCTGCGGTCGCCGGAGGGTGTGGAGGCCATGGCGATCAAGCGTAGGCGGCGCGCGGCACCTGTGAACAGTGTGGGTCCGGCCTGCGGTTACTCGCCGGTCGGTCAGGCCGTGGACTACTGTGCGCGAAGGAACGCCAACCTGTGTGACGCAGCGAACATCTCGCCGGGAACCCCTGTCGTAGACGCCATACCGGCGGGTAACGTCCGGGCCGTCCAGTCGTGCTCAGGATTTCAACATGTGAATTCCCGAGCACTTGCCCGAGCCTTGGACCGCTCCGTCGCATCACACAGTGTCGTGGCGCCGGCGCCCTATGAGGAGCAGCAGTCTTGCGCGAGTTCAGCCTTCCGGCTTTGTACGAGGTCCCTGCGGACGGCAATCTGACCGACATCGTCCGCAGAAACGCCGCGCAGCATCCCGACGTCGCCGTCATCGCCCGCAAGGTGGCGGGTGCCTGGCAGGACGTGACGGCCCGGGAGTTCCTGGCCGAGGTGCGCACCGCCGCCAAGGGGCTCATCGCCGCCGGGGTGCAGCCGGGCGACCGGGTGGGCCTGATGTCCCGCACCCGCTACGAGTGGACGCTGCTGGACTTCGCGATCTGGAGCGCGGGCGCGATCACCGTGCCGGTGTACGAGACCAGCTCGCCGGAGCAGGTGCAGTGGATCCTGTCCGACTCGGGCGCGACCGCGTGCATCGTGGAGCTGGACAACCACGCGGCCGCCGTGGAGGCGGTACGCGACTCGCTGCCCGCCCTGAAGAACGTCTGGCAGATCGAGGCCGGCGGTGTGGCGGAGCTGGAGCGGCTCGGACAGGACGTGTCGGACGAGACGGTCGAGGAGCGCAGCTCGCTCGCCAAGGCCGACGACCCGGCGACCATCGTGTACACGAGCGGTACGACCGGACGCCCCAAGGGCTGTGTGCTCACCCACCGCAGCTTCTTCGCCGAGTGCGGCAACATCGTGGAGCGGCTGCGCCCGCTGTTCCGCACCGGTGAGTGCTCGGTCCTGCTCTTCCTCCCGCTCGCCCACGTCTTCGGGCGGCTGGTGCAGGTCGCGCCGATGATGGCGCCGATCAAGCTGGGCTGCGTCCCGGACATCAAGAACCTCACCGACGAGCTGGCCGCGTACCGGCCGACGCTGATCCTCGGTGTCCCGCGGGTCTTCGAGAAGGTCTACAACTCGGCGCGGGCCAAGGCGCAGGCGGACGGCAAGGGCGCGATCTTCGACAAGGCGGCGGACACCGCGATCGCCTACAGCAAGGCGCTGGACAGCCCCTCGGGCCCTTCGATCGGCCTGAAGATCAAGCACAAGGTCTTCGACAAGCTGGTCTACAGCAAGCTGCGCGCGGTCCTCGGCGGCCGGGGCGAGTACGCCATCTCCGGCGGTGCCCCGCTGGGCGAGCGGCTCGGCCACTTCTTCCGGGGCATCGGCTTCACCGTGCTGGAGGGCTACGGCCTGACCGAGTCCTGTGCGGCGACCGCGTTCAACCCGTGGGACCGGCAGAAGATCGGCACGGTCGGCCAGCCGCTGCCGGGCTCGGTGGTGCGGATCGCGGACGACGGCGAGGTGCTGCTGCACGGCGAGCACCTGTTCAAGGAGTACTGGAACAACCCGGGCGCGACCGCGGAGGCGCTGGCGGACGGCTGGTTCCACACCGGTGACATCGGCACCCTCGACGAGGACGGCTACCTCAGGATCACCGGCCGCAAGAAGGAGATCATCGTCACGGCGGGCGGCAAGAACGTGGCGCCGGCCGTGATAGAGGACCGGATCCGGGCGCACGCGCTGGTCGCGGAGTGCATGGTGGTGGGCGACGGACGGCCGTTCGTGGGCGCGCTGGTCACCATCGACGAGGAGTTCCTGGGCCGGTGGGCCTCGGAGCACGGGAAGCCCGCGGGCTCCACCGCGGCGTCGCTGCGTGAGGACCCGGACCTGATCGCTGCGATCCAGGCGGCGGTCGACGACGGCAACGCCGCGGTGTCGAAGGCGGAATCGGTGCGGAAGTTCCGCATTCTGTCCTCCCAGTTCTCGGAGGAGTCGGGCCACCTCACTCCGTCGCTGAAGCTCAAGCGGAACGTGGTGGCGAAGGACTACTCGGGCGAGATCGAGGCGATCTACGCGAAGTAGGAACCTTTCTGACGGTGCGTCATGGCGCGGTGTCCTCGGCGAGGACCCGCGCCATCGTGCGTTCGGCGAGCGCGGTGATGGTGACGAAGGGGTTCACGCCGATGTTGCCGGGCACCAGCGAGCCGTCGGTGACGTACAGCCCCGGGTAGCCCTTCACCCGGCCGTAGTCGTCGGTGGCCTTCCCGAGCACGCAGCCGCCCAGCGGGTGGTACGTGAAGTCGTCCGCGAAGACCTTGCTCGCCGAGCCGAACAGGTCGTACCGGTAGATCGTGAGGTTGGCCAGGTTGATGCGGTCGAACAGCTTCTTGGCCATGCGCACCGACACCGCGCTCTGGGCCGCCGTCCAGCCGAGCCGCACCGCGCCGGAGGCGGAGTCGTAGCGGAAGGACGCCCGCTCGGGGTTCTTGGTGATCGCCAGGTAGAGGCTGATCCAGTGCTCGAAGCCCATGGGCAGCGGGGCGATCTCGGCGAAGACCGGGTTGTCGGCGTTGGCCCAGTCGTCGATGCCCATCACGGGCATGGTGGCCTGGTCGGCGCCGACGGTGTCCCACACGTGGTTGGCGCGGCCGAGCATGGTGTTGCCGTTGGTGCCCCAGCCCGCGCCCACGGAGGAGTTCAGGTCGGGCAGGGTGCCGGTGTCCCGGGCGCGGACGAGGAGTTCGGTGGTGCCGAGACTGCCACCGCCGAGGAACAGGTGCGTGCAGCCGTACGTCCTGGTCTCGACGACCCTGCCGGTGAGGTCGATCCGGTCCGCGGTCAGCAGGTACGACCCGTCGCTCGCCCTGCTGACCGACGTCACCTTCTCCAGGGTCTGGACGGTGACGTTGCCGGTGCCGAGGGCGGCGGCGAGGTAGGTCTTGTCGAGGCTGCGTTTGCCCTGGTTGTTGCCGTAGATGACCTCGCCCGCGAGCGCGGACTTCGGCGCCGTGCCGGCGGCCTCGCGCTGCATGTGCCCGAAGTCGTAGACGTTCGGCACGAAGGTGGTCCGCAGCCCGGCACCGGCGGCGGCCTTGCGGGAGGTCCGGGTGAACCGGTACCAGTCGGTGGACTCGAACCACGCGGGGTCGATGCTGTTGACGCCGAGCATGGCGCGGGCGCGCGGGAAGTACGTGCCGTACATCTCGTCGGTGTCCACGGTCGGGAACTGCTCGGCGAAGTAGGACTTCAGCGGGGTGACCGCCATTCCGCCGTTCACGAGGGAGCCGCCGCCGACGCCTCGGCCGACGTAGACCGACATGGCGTCGTAGTGCACGCGGTCCAGGACCCCGGGGTAGGGGTGGATGGCCTTGTTGACCACGTCCAGCCACAGGAAGGTGGCGAGCGGGGCCTCGGTGCGGGTGCGGAACCACATGGACCGCTGGTCGGGGGCGCCGGTGGAGCAGAACACCTTGCCGTCGCCGCCCGCGGTGTTCCACAGGCGGCCCATCTCCAGGACGAGGGTGCGGATGCCCGCCTGGCCGAGGCGGAGGGCGGCGACCGCGCCGCCGTAGCCGGAGCCGACGACGATGGCGGGGGCGGATTCGACCGCGTCGGGCTCGGCCGCGCGGGCCGACTGCAGTCCGATGCGGGTGAAGCCGAGGGTGGCCGCGGTCTGGAGGGCGGCCATACCGAGAATGTGACGCCTGGTCAGCTGACGCTGCATCAGTTTTGCTGTCATGTTGCGCAGCATGTGCGGATTTTTCGGTTCCGGCTAGGGGCCGCGCATCGGGCGGGGGCGCCTGCCGGGCCCCCTAGAGCAGGTCTTCGAGCTTCTCGGCGAGCAGGTCCCAGCGCCACCTCTCCTCGACCCACTGGCGGCCCCGCTCACCCATCCTGCGGCGCAGCTCCGCGTCGCCGAGGAGGGCGATGATGCGGTCGGCCGCCTCGGCCGGTTCGCCGCCTCGCACCACCCAGCCCGTCTCCCCGTCCAGTACCGCGTCCGGTGCGCCGCCGGAGTCGCCGGCGACGACCGGCAGGCCCGTGGCGGACGCCTCCAGGTAGACGATGCCGAGGCCCTCGACGTCCAGGCCGCCGCGCCGGGTGCGGCACGGCATCGCGAAGACGTCCCCGGCGCCGTGGTGCGCGGGCAGCTCGGACCAGGGCACGGCTCCGGTGAAGCGGACCGAGGCTTCGACGCCCCGCTCGCGGGCCAGCCGGCGCAGGTCCTGCTCGTAGGGGCCGCCGCCCACGACGAGCAGCACGGTGTCCGGCTCGGCGGCGAGGATGCGGGGCATGGCCTCGATGAGGGTGTCCTGGCCCTTGCGCGGCACCAGCCGGGAGACACACACCACGACCGGCCGGTCGGTCAGGCCGAGCCGCGCCCGGACCTCGTCGCCGCCGGAGGCGGGGTGGAAGGTCTTCTCGTCGACCCCGGGCGGCAGCTGCACCATCCGCCCGGCCGCCGCGTCCGTGAGCGCGGTCGCTATCCGGGAGCGGGTGTACTCGCCGAGGTAGGTGATCGTGTCGGTCGACTCCCCGATGCGGCGCAGCAGCTGCCGGGCGGCGGGCAGCTGGGCCCAGCCGGCCTCGTGCCCGTGGGTGGTGGCGACCAGGCGCTCGGCGCCGGCCCTGCGCAGCGCGGGCGCCATCAGGCCGAGCGGCGCGGCCGCCCCGAACCACACCGAGGTGCATCCGTGCTCCCGCAGCAGCCCGACCGCCCGCCGGGTCGCCTGCGGGGTGGGCAGCAGCATGGTCGTACGGTCGCGTACGACGGTGAAGGGCTGCTCGGCGTCGAAGGCGGCCGTGGCCTCGGCGCCCTCCCGGCCGCGCTTCCAGGTGGAGGCGTAGACGACCAGCCGGCCCGGGTCCAGGCGCAGGGCCATGTTGTGCAGGAAGGCCTGGATGCCGCCCGGCCGGGGCGGGAAGTCGTTGGTGACGATCAGGGTCTTGTGCATCGCCGCCGACCCTACCCAATCCGGCCTCCGGGGCCGGGGGCGCGGCGGGGTCGGTGGCACGCGCACAGGGACGCACGACATCATGGGCGCGCGGAATCGAACGTACGGCAATCCGAAGCGGGAATCGAACGACAGGGGAGCACGTGGAGACGAAGGCCGCCCGGCGGTCCCTGGCCCGGCTGCTCGCGACCTGGGGCGTCACCCGTGTGGCGCTGCTGCTGTTCGTCTTCGGGATCCTCGTCTTCCCCGGCCCCGACGTCACCTCCGACGTGTCGGTGATCTACCGCGGCTGGTACGAGGTCCTGCGGCACGGAACGTTTCCCCTGGACGACGTGACCTGGCAGTATCCGCCCGCCGCCGCCCTCCCGATCCTCTCCCCCGCCGCCCTGCCCTTCCTGTCCTACACGCACGCCTTCTTCGTGCTGGCGTTCCTCGCCGACCTCGCCGTGCTGGTCCTGCTGCGGTGTCCGGGCGGGCGGCCGGACCGGTCCGCGCGCGGGGCCTGGGTGTGGGTGGTGGGGGTGCCGCTGCTCGGGCCGACGGTGTACGCCCGCTACGACGTGATGGTGACCGCGGTGGCCGTGGCGGCGCTGCTCGCCGGGGCCGGGCGTCCGCGGGTGATGGGCGCGCTGACGGCCTTCGCGGCGCTGCTGAAGGTCTGGCCCGCGCTGCTGCTGGTCGGGGCCGTGCGGCGGCGGGCGTGGGCGTCGGCGGCGGTGACCGCGGCCGGTCTCGCCGCCCTGTTCGCGGTGTCCATGCCGGGCGCCTTCGCCTTCCTGACCTTCCAGCGGGACCGGGGCACCGAGGTGGAGTCGCTGGGCTCCCTGGTCTTCCATGTGGCCCGGCACTTCGGCTGGCGGGGCGAGGTGCTGCTGAACTACGGATCGATCGAGTTCCTCGGCCCGTACGTGGACGAGGTCAGCGGGGCGGCGCTGGCGCTGACCGGGGCCGCGTTCGGCTGGCTGCTGCTGTGGCGGCTGCGCGCGGCCCGGCACGCGCCGCACACCCTGGCCGACGCGGCCTTCACGGCGGTGCTGCTGTTCACGGTCACCAGCCGCGTGATCAGCCCGCAGTACCTCGTGTGGCTGATCGGGCTGGCCGCCGTCTGCCTGACCCACCGGGCGAGCCGGATGGCGGCGCCGGCGGTGATGGTCGTGCTCGCGTCCTTCGTGACGGTGCTGGAGTTCCCGCTCGGCTTCACGCACGTGGTGGTGAGCGACTGGTACGGCGTGACGCTGCTGGTGCTGCGCAACGGCCTGCTGGCCGCCGCCGCGCTCACGGCGGCCCGCCGGCTGTGGCGCTCGACCGTACCGCCCGCCGTGACCGCCCCGTTCCCGCCGCAGGCCACCCGGACGCAGGAGACCCCGATCTCCTCCTGACGTCCCTCGCGCCGCTGCCGCCACCGGGCGAAAACGGCCGCGTGAGGCGATCGGCGCGCTCAGCCGAGCCGCGTTTCCAGGTACGTCCGCCAGCGCGCGGTGAACTCCTCCGGGGTCGTACCGAGCACCTTCTTCAGCGCCTGCTCGACCGCGCCCGCCCGCTTCCCGTGGTCACCGACGGCCTGGTAGAAGGCGCCGAGCCGGGCCGTGCCCCAGCGGTCGGCGATCATCCGGCAGGCCAGCCAGCCGCCCTCGTAGGCCCGCGCCAGCTCGGTGGGGTCGCTGGTGAAGCCGAAGTCCTTGTCGGCGGGCAGCGCGTCGGGCACCCGGCCGTCCTGGACGGCGCGGGCGAGTTCCGGCGCGATCTGCGCCGGGGTGCGGCCGGTGCCGAGGTAGCCGGTCCAGTCGGCGTAGCCCTCGGAGAGCCACAGCGGGGTGGCGGCGGTGGTGTGCGCGCGGGTGGCCACATGGGTGGTCTCGTGGGTGAGCACGACCTGCTTGCCGATGTCGCCGAGCCCGGAGTACGCCTCCGGGTTGACCACCACCCGGTCCGCGGGTGCCTCGCCCGGACCTCCCGCTTCGCCGGTGGTGACGGCCGCGATGCCCCGGTAGTTCGCGGCGGGCGAGCCGAGCAGGCCCGCCATGCCCGACAGGGACCGCGGCACGAGGACGACGACCCGCCGGCTCCAGCGCGTGCCCCACTCCCGGGAGACGGCCGGCACCGCGCGGTCGGCGAGCCGGGCGAAGGCCCGCAGCTCGGCGGCCGGCTGGCCGGCACCCAGGACCAGGCTGTGCGCGCCCTTGACGGCGGTCACCGTCCCCTGGTCCCACAGCTGCTGCCCGGCCCGCTCGGCGGGCCTGTCGGCGCTCACGTACCACTGTCCGTCGGCGGTGCGGGCGAGGGTCAGGGTGCGGCGGGCGTCGACGGGTGCCCGGTCGTAGCCGGTGACGCGGTAGCGCAGGTCGGCGTCGGCGGTGGCGCCGGCGGAGGTGCGGTGCACACCGGTGACCCGGTAGCTCCAGGAGGCCAGCGGGAGAGCGCGCAGCCGGGTGTACTGGGTGCGGGTACCCGTCGTGCCGTACGCCGTCTCGTCGTGGCCGAGGAGTGCGGCCGCCCGCCGGTCGAGCACCTGCTGCACCTCGGCACGGACGGAGTCGGCCGCCGTCCGCCCGCCGCAGCCGGTCAGCGGCAGCAGCAGACCGAGCCCCACGGCCCCTATGCCCCACGCCCGTCCGCGACCAGCCACTTTACGATCGTACGGCGCCGGGCGCGGTCAGGGCCGGGTGACCGAGGAGACGGGCATCATGCCGACCGGGTCGTAGCGCACCGGCGCTCCCGGGTAGGGAGCGTGAATGACCTGGCCGTTGCCGACGTACATCCCCACATGGCTGGCGTCGGAGCGGTAGACGACCAGGTCGCCGGGGCGGGCCTGGGAGAGCGGGACCTGCCGGCCGGCGAAGCGCTGCTCCTGAGAGGTGCGCGGCAGATGGACGCCGGCGTGCCCGTACGCCCACTGCATCAGGCCCGAACAGTCGAATCCCGAGGGGCCGTTGGCGCCCCACACGTAGGGGCGGCCGAGGGCGGCGCGGGCGGCGGCCACGGCCGCGGCGGCGCGGGCGTCCGGGGCGACGGCACCGGTCAGGTCGGACAGGTCGGCGCGGCTGCCACGGGAAGCGCGGGCGAAGGCGGCGCGGTCGGTGGCGGACAGGGAGTTCAGCAGGCGCCGCGCCGTGGCGAGCCTCTTCTCCACGGTCCGCTTGTGAGTGGCGACGGCCTTGCGGCTCTTCTCCAGCTCGGCGAGCTTCCCGGCGGCCGCCGAGCGCTCCTGGGCCAGCTCGCGCATCGCGGACTGCAACTCCCCGAGCTGGCGGGCCTGCCGGGCACCGATGCGGTCGAGGGTGGCGGCCTTGTCGAGGTACTCGTCGGGGTCGTCGGAGAAGAGCAGGGCGACGGCCGGGTCGATGCCGCCGGAACGGTACTGGGCGCCGGCCACCGAACCCAGCCGCTCGCGCAGGGTGTTGATGCGCTGCTGCTGCCGGGCGATGTGGTCCTGCGCGTCCCGCACCTCGCGGCGCAGCGTGCCCGCCCGCTCCGCGGCCTTGTCGAAGGCCTGGGTCGCCCGCTCGGCCTCCTGGTAGAGCCGGTCCACCTCGGCACGGGTGTCACCGTGCGGGGCCGCGTGCGCCGGTACGGCGCCGAGCGCGGTGACCGCGGCCGACAGCGCGCACAGGGCGGCCGCGCCCCGGTCGAATCCGGACGGTACAAGGCGGCGATGGGACCCCACGGCAGTCCTTCTGCTGGCGGACAGAGACTGCTCCCCCGGCGCGTGGGGACGGGGAAGGCCCCGGCGCCGGGGAAACGCGGCAGACAGTAGCCGTGCGGGCGGGCCCCGGCCAAAGACCTCGAAGTCAACACACGGTGACGCCCCGCCGCTGACGCAGGTCAACGGCGGGGCGTGGAGTCAGTTCCGGTTCACGGGATTCGCCCGTTCGGGCGCCACCCGGTGCGGCTGTCGTGACGGTTCAGACGCGGACACCGAACATGAACGGGCCGCCGATGGTGCTCATGGACTCGTACCGGACGACCGTGCCGGTGCGCGGGGCGTGCAGGACCCGGCCGTTGCCCGCGTACAGGCCCACGTGGTGGATGTCGTTGAAGAAGAAGACCAGGTCGCCGACCTGCAGGTCGCTCTGCGAGTAGATGCGCGTGCCGATGTTGGCCTGCGCCTGCGAGGTCCGGGGTATGGAGACGCCGGCCTGGGCGTAGGCCCAGGAGGTCAGGCCCGAGCAGTCGAAGGACGACGGGCCGGCGGCGCCGTAGACGTACGGCGAGCCGATCTTGCCCTGGGCGGCGGAGAAGGCCGCACCGGCCCAGCCGGAGGCCGGCGGGGTGTCGCCGAGGTCCACGCGCTCGTTGGAGGAGCGGTTGGCGCGCTCCTGCTCGGCGGCGAGGGCCGCCTTCTCCTTGGCGGTCAGGGAGTTCAGGAGCTTCTGCGCCTCGGCGAGCTTGCCCTGGACTTCCTTCTTCCGCTGCTCCAGCTGGGTGCGCGTGGAGGAGAGGTCCTTGAGCTTCTCGGTGGCCTCGGCCCGGTCCTGGGCGAGTTCGCGCTGCTTGTCCTGGATCTTCTTCAGCGCGTCGACCTGCTGGCTGCTCAACTGGTCGAGCGTGGAGGCCTTGTCGAGGTAGTCGTCCGGGTCGGAGGACAGGAAGAGCTGCACCGAGGGGTCGATGCCGCCCGAGCGGTACTGGGCGGTGGCCATCGTGCCCAGGCCGTCGCGGAGCTTGTTCAGATCCTGCTGGCCGCGGGCGACGTTGTCCTGGATGGTGGAGATTTCCTTCTGCAGCTTCTGCTGCTTCTCCTTGGCGCCGTTGTACTTCTCGGTGGCCTGCTCGGCCTGCTCGTAGAGCTTGTCGACCTTCGCCTTCACCTCGTCCTTGCTCAGCTTCTCGCTGGGAGCGGCGTTGGCGGCGTTCGCGCTGAGCGCGACGGCAGCGGCGGCTGCGGTGGTCAGCACGGTGACACGCGTGCGGCTCGGCTGCTTGGGTCGACGGTGGGACGCCACGGAGGACGAACTCCTTCTTGTGAGTGTTCACCCGTTCGGAGGTTCGAGCCCAGACCCTAGTGACCCACTTGTGATCAGTTCAAATCCTCACGGCAAAAAACCCTGCCGCGCAATGCATTCTTTGCACACAACTCACATGCAGTGATGCCGGATTGACACTGTGCTGCGTGACGATACGGCCAATTCGGGCAATACCTATGTCCGTTGGACCTTCAGGACAGTCGCTTGAGAAGCACCGCAGAGGCCACCGGTCGGGCACCGGCCTTCGCGACCCCGTCGGCCACCTCCCGGTCGGTGGAGGCGACGATGACCGGACGGCCCGGCGGCTCCGCGCGCACGAGCTGGCGGATCAGCTCGTCGGCCGTGATGCCCGGCTTGGAGAACAGCACCCGCACCCCGCGCGGCGGCGCGAGCAGCACCGGCGCGGCCAGTTCGGCACCGTCGAAGACGCACGTCACCTCGGCGCCGGTCTGGGCGGCGAGCGCCGAGAGCTGGCCGAGCAGCCGGAGCCGCTGCTTCTCCAGCGGCATCTGGGGATAGCCGGTCTTGGTGACGTTGTAGCCGTCGACCACCAGATGTGCCTGCGGCAGCGCGAGCAACTGGTCCAGGATCGCCGGGTCGTTCTCGGACAGGGCGCGGGCCGCGATGTCCTTCGGGGTCATCCGTCCCGGCTCGACCGCGTCCACCGTCTCGGCGGGGCGCACGGACACCGGGGGCAGGGCGAGTTCCCGCCGCAGCCCCTGGGTCGCGTCCAGCAGGGTGTCGAGCAGCAGCCGCACCCGCATGTCCTCCACGCTGCGGCCCTCGCGGGCGGCCCGCCGGGTGGCCTCCACCGCGGCCTCGGCCTCGCCCAGGCGGGCCTTGAGCCGGCGGGACTCGCTCTCGGCGGCCGACACCTGCGCCTGTGCCTCGGCGCGTACGGCGTCCATCTCGCCCTGCGCCTTGCGCAGGGCCGCCTCGCCCCGCTTGACGTCGCTGAGCGCGGCACGCAGCTTACGGTGAAGCGCTTCCGCTTCCCTCTTCGCCGACTCCAGCTCCGCGCGCAGCCGTTCGGTCTCGGCGCGGGTGTGGTCGCGGGCCTGGGCCAGCTCGGCGCGCAGCCGCTCCAGCTCGGCCCGGCTCTCCTCGTCCGCCCGCTCGGCGTCCGCGCGCTGGGCCTCCTCGCCGGCCGCGGTGACCAGCTTCACCCAGCCCGCCGGGCGCAGTACGTAGGCCGCGGCCGCCACATCGAGCGGGTCCGCGGCCGGGGGCGGGGAGCCGGAGTCGAGGGCGCCGGCGAGTTCCGGCTGCGCCTCTCTGAACTTCTCCCCGATCCGCTGCCGGAACAGCGGATCGGTCTCCAGCGCCGCCGCCATCGCGTTCCCGGCGAACTTCGCCCGGCGATTGGGGGCGAACCGGGCGTACTGCCGCAACTGGGCGGGGAGTTCCGCCACCGTCAGGCCGCCGAAGCCGTCCGAGACGATCTGCACGACCCGCCGGCGCACGCCGTCGGGCAGCGGACGGTCAAGCACCTCAGCGGTGCCGTCGCCCGGCCCCCCGCCTGTGGTCTCCACCATCCGTCACACCCCACTACTTCTTCTGCTTCTTCGCGGCCGCTCCGCTCAGGAGCCGGCGCCCGGCCTGTCCACGAGTTCCACCTGATCCACCGCGTTGCACCAGCGGCAGCGCACCGATTCGATGGTCTCACTGACCACCTCGCGCTCCTCCACCGTCGGCTCGCCCGCCAGGTCGAGGTGGACGTACTCGACGACCTTCGACGAGCGGGTCACGTCGAACCGGGTGAGATTGCCGCACAGGCTGCAGCGCCATCGCGTCGTGGCGGTCGGCAGGGGAACCGTCATCGTGTGGTTCGCTTCCTTCTCGTTCTCGGTCCGCGCCGCCGGCCGACGCGTGTGGCTCGTAACCCTACGGCCTGGCGGGTACTCGCCGCCCGTCCGTCCACGGCGGCGAGGCGGTCTGTCAGCTTGCGTCCCGTTACGTCATGCTCTGTAGTCATGATCAGCACCTGGAGCACGGCGGCCGGCAGGACATTCAGAACGGTCCGGGGGGCCACGGCCCCGGTGACATACGGCCTCATCGCCCTGTGCTGCCTGATCTTCGTCCTCGGCCCGGCCTCCGGTCTCGCCCCGGCGTACGGCTCCGGGGACGCGCTGCTCGCCGCACAGCGGGCGTACTTCCGCCGCTGGGGCGTGGTCCCGGCCGAGCTGTTCGACGGAGTGGTCCGCGAGGCGCTCACCCCGGCCACCGCCCTGTTCGTGCACGGCAGCTGGGTGCATCTGCTCGGCAACATGCTCTTCCTCTTCGTCTTCGGAGCGATGACGGAGGAGCGGATGGGCCGGGTGCACTTCACCCTCTTCTACGCCGGCTGCGGATACCTGGCCCTGCTCGGCTACGCGGCCGCCAACGCCGCCTCCGAGCAGTCGCTGGTGGGCGCCTCCGGGGCGATCTCGGCGGTCCTCGGAGCGTTCCTCTACCTGTTCCCCCGTGCCCGCGTCACCAGTCTTCTGCCGTTCCTGTTCTTCCTGCCACTGCGCTTCCCGGCCTGGGTGGTGCTGCCCTTCTGGGCGGGCCTGCAGTGGCTGGCGGCGGGCCGGGCCTCCGACGGCCCGGGCGTCGCCTATCTCGCGCACCTCGTGGGCTTCGGGCTCGGCTTCGGCTACGCGTGGGTGCGCTACGGCAGCGGGAAGGGCCTGAAGGGGCGCCTCGGGCGGCCGGTGGCGGGAGACGGGAGGACTAGAGTGAACTCCGCACCGGCCCCGGCGTCCGAGGGAGAGAACCAGCCGTGATCACCGCGATCGTCCTCATCAAGACCAGCGTGGACCGGATCCCCGAGATCGCGGAGCAGATCGCCGCGCTGGAGAGCGTCAGCGAGGTCTTCTCGGTCACCGGCACCTACGACCTGATCGCCATGGTCCGGGTCCGGCAGCACGAGGACCTGGCCGAGGTCATCCCCGGCCGGATCAGCAAGATCCCGGGCGTGGAGGGCACCGACACGCACGTCGCGTTCCGCACCTACTCCCAGCACGACCTCGAGGCCGCGTTCGCGATCGGCCTCGACAACTAGGAACGCGCCGCCCTCCACGCCCGTCGCGTCACACCGCCGGGACGCAGCGGCCCTCCTCGGTGCGGTAGGTCCACTTCGCACCCTCGGTCACCAGCTCCTTGACCGCCGCGACGAACCGCCGCACGTGCTCGTCCGGCGTGCCCGCGCCGAAGCTCACGCGGATGGCGTTGAGGGACTTCTCGCCCGGGGCCGCCTCCGGGGCACCGCACTCGCCCTGGGTCTGCGGGTCGCTGCCCAGCAGGGTGCGGACCAGCGGGTGGGCGCAGAAGAGGCCGTCGCGGACGCCGATGCCGTACTCGGCGGAGAGGGCGGCGGCGAAGTGGGAGCTGTTCCAGCCCTCCACGACGAAGGAGATCACGCCGACGCGCGGCACCTCGTCGCCGAAGAGGGAGAGGATCCGGACCTCCGGCACCTCGGCCAGGCCCTCGCGGACCGTGCGGACCAGGTACTGCTCACGGGCGACGAGGGACTCCCAGCCGGCCTCGGTGAGGGCCTTGCAGGCCGACGCGATGGAGTGGGCACCGATGACGTTCGGGGAGCCGGCCTCGTGGCGGGCGGCGCTCTCGTGCCACTCCACGTCCACTCCCCCGTCGGTGCGCCGGGTGACCTTGCGGCTGGCGCCGCCGCCCGCGAGGTACGGCTCGGCCGCCCGCAGCCAGTCGGCGCGGCCGGCCAGGACACCGGAGCCGAAGGGGGCGTACAGCTTGTGCCCGGAGAAGGCGACCCAGTCGACGTCCAGGTCGCGGATGTCCACCGGGTGGTGCGGGGCGAGCTGGGCGGCGTCGAGGACGATCCGGGCGCCGTGCGCGTGGGCCGCGGCGGCCAGCTCACGCACCGGCCACAGCTCGCCGGTGACGTTGGAGGCGCCGGTGACGCAGACCAGGGCCGGGCCGTGGCCCCCTTCGGTGGACGCAGTGCGGTCGGCCAGCGCCCGCTCCAGGGTCTCGACGGCCTGCCACGGGGTGCGCGGGGCATCGAGGTAGGTGACCTCGGCGTCCTGCCAGGGCAGCAGGGAGGCGTGGTGCTCGGTCTCGAAGACGAAGACCTGGCAGCCGGCCGGGAGAGCGCGGGCGAGGAGGTTGAGGGAGTCGGTGGTCGACCGGGTGAAGATCACCTGGTCGCTCTCCCGGCAGCCGAGGAACTCGGCGACCGCCTTGCGGGCGTTCTCGAACAGCTCGGTGGAGAGCTGGGAGAGGTAGCCGGCACCCCGGTGGACGCTGCCGTAGTAGGGGGCGTAGGCGGCGACGTCGTCCCAGACCCGCTGCAGGGCGGGGGCGCTGGCCGCGTAGTCGAGAGCGGCGTAGGTGACTTCGCCGCCCGTCACGAGCGGGACGGTGACATCACGGCCCAGAACGGGCAGAGGGGCACAAACGGTCTGGTCGACGGCAGCGGTGGAGACAGACATGGGGAACTCCCGTGAGGACGTACGCGAAAGGCGCGTACGGAAGAAAGGTGAAAGGGGGGTGCGGAGGCGGGGCTCTGCGGCCCTATCGCATTCGCTTGCTCACGGAAGGCTCCCTCGTACGACCAGGACCCCTGGGTTCGAGGGGTCCGCGCTTGCCGTAGACCTCGCTGCCTACGACCTGGTCTTCACCCGGGGCACCCCGCCACGGACGGAGGGTTGCCGGACAGTCGGCCGGGGCCTCATGACTGTCACTCATGACCTGATACGGGAACGTACGCGAAATGATCGTCGTCCCGCAACCCGTGTCCGGATCGCGGGACGATCGACGGTGTCGTCAGGCGTTGCTCGCCGCCACCCATCTCTCCAGCGCCCGCTTGGCCGCGCCCGAGTCGATCGACTCCCGCGCCTCGGCCATACCGGCGCTCAGCTGGTCGGCGAGGGGTGCGTCCGTCGGCCGCAGAGCGGCGAGCGCGGCCGCCGAGTTCAGCAGGACCGCGTCCCGCACCGCGCCCTGCTCGCCGTCCAGCAGACGGCGGGCGACCTCCGCGTTGTAGGCAGCATCGGCGCCGCGCAGGGCGTCCACGGGGACGAGGTCGATGCCCACGTCCCGCGGGTCGAAGGTCTCCTCACGGACCTCGCCGTCGCGGACCACCCACACCCGGGAGGTGGCGGTGACGGTCAGTTCGTCGAGGCCGTCGTCGCCGCGGAAGACCAGCGCGGAGTTGCCGCGCTCGGCGAGGACACCGGCCACGATCGGCGCCATGCGCGGGTCGGCCACGCCGACCGCCTGGGCGCGCACCTTGGCCGGGTTGGTCAGCGGACCGAGCACGTTGAAGGTCGTCCGGATGCCCAACTGGCCGCGGGCCGCGGCCACATGGCGCAGGGACGGGTGGAACTTCACCGCGAAGCAGATGGTGATGCCGGCCTCTTCGGCGACCTCGGCGACCCGCTTGGGGGTCAGGTTCAGATTGATCCCGAGCTTCTCCAGGACGTCGGAGGACCCGGAGGCGGAGGACGCGGCACGGTTGCCGTGCTTGACGACCTTCGCCCCGGTGCCCGCGACGACGATCGAGGACATCGTGGAGATGTTCACCGTCTTGGCACCGTCTCCGCCGGTGCCGACGATGTCGACCGCCGGGCCCGGCACCTCGATCACATTGGCGTGCTCGTACATCGTCCGGACGAGTCCGGAGATCTCCGCGACCGTCTCACCCTTGGCCCGCAGTGCCACCATGAAGCCGGCGATCTGGGCGTCGGTGGCCTCACCGCGCATGATCAGGTCCATCGCCCACGCGGTCTCGTCGGCGGAGAGATCACGGCCGTCCAGCAGGCCGTTCAGCAGGACGGGCCAGGAACGGCCCGCCGCGGTGTCGCCTCCAGCGGGGGTCACAGCGCTCATCAGCCGCTCCTAGTACACAGTCCTGCGCAGTCGTACACCACCCTATCCAGCCCGGGGCACAGCGAAGGGCCCCGTCCGCAACCCGGACGGGGCCCTCAGCGTGGCGTGGCGACGCGGGGATCAGTGGTGGCCGTGGCCGCTCGTGATCTCCTTGTACTCCTCGACGGTCGGCTTCGGGATCTGGTTGTCCTCGCCGTAGTAGGCGTTGGAGAGCTTGGCACGCAGCTTCTCCGAGCCCGTCACCTTGCGCTGGACACCGTTCTCGTCGACCGTGGGGCCGATCTCGGCCGGCTTGTACTGCTCGTGCGCGGTGAGCGTGTGCAGCTGCTCCTGGCTGAGCGGCTCGTGCACCTCGATGAACTCACCGTGCGGCAGGCGCTTGATGATGCCGGTCTCGCGACCGTGCAGCACCTTGTCGCGGTCGCGGCGCTGCAGGCCGAGGCAGATCCGCTTGGTGAGGATGAACGCGATGACCGGTCCGACGAAGAAGGAGATCCGGACGAACCAGGTGACGGCGTTGATCGACAGGTTGAAGTGCGTGGCCCACAGGTCGTTGCCGCCGCCGACCAGGGTGATCATGTAGATCGTCACCCAGGCGACACCGAACGCGGTACGGGTCGGGGCGTTGCGCGGGCGGTCCAGGATGTGGTGCTCGCGCTTGTCGCCGGTGACCCAGGACTCGATGAACGGGTAGACCGCGATCGCAGCCAGGACCAGCGGGAAGAGCACCAGCGGGATGAAGACGCCCAGGACGAGCGTGTGACCCCAGAGGTTGATCTCCCAGCCCGGCATGAAGCGGATCAGACCCTCGGCGAAGCCCATGTACCAGTCGGGCTGGGCGCCGGTGGACACCTGGTCCGGACGGTAGGGGCCCATGGCCCAGATCGGGTTGATCTGGGCGACCGCGGCGATGGCCGCAATGACACCGAAGACCAGGAAGAAGAAGCCTCCGGCCTTGGCCATGTAGACCGGCAGCAGCGGCATGCCGACGACGTTCTTCTCGGACTTTCCGGGGCCCGCGTACTGCGTGTGCTTGTGGTAGAAGACCAGGATCAGGTGGCCGACCACCAGGCCGAGCATGATGCCCGGCAGCAGCAGGATGTGGACCGAGTAGAACCGGGCCACGAAGTCGTGGCCGGGGAACTCGCCGCCGAAGAGGAAGAACGACAGGTACGTGCCGACGATCGGCACGGACAGGATCGCGCCCTCCATGAAGCGGACACCGGTGCCGGAGAGCAGGTCGTCCGGGAGCGAGTAACCGGTGAAGCCGGTGAACATGCCCAGGACGAACAGCAGGAAGCCGAACAGCCAGTTGATCTCACGCGGCTTGCGGAACGCGCCGGTGAAGAACACGCGCATCATGTGCACGAACATGCCGGCGAGGAAGATCAGGGCGGCCCAGTGGTGGATCTGCCGGACCAGCAGACCACCGCGCACGTCGAAGGAGATGTGCAGGGTCGAGCTGAACGCCTCGGACATCAGCTGTCCCTGGAGCGGGACGTAGCTGCCGTGGTACTCCACCTCGTTCATCGACGGGTGGAAGAACAGCGTCAGATAGACACCCGTCAGGATGATGATGATGAAGCTGTAGAGGCAGACCTCACCCAACATGAACGACCAGTGGTCGGGGAAGATCTTGCGCATGTTGGCCTTGGCCAGGGAGTAGATCCCGAGCCGGCCGTCGGCCCAGTCGGCGATCCGCTCGCCGGCCGGTGCCTTCCCGCGAGAGCGGGACTCTTCTTCGTTCGGTGCAGTACTCATCCGCGCTCCCAGAATGCAGGACCGACGGGCTCCTCGAAGTCGCCGAGCGCCTGGAGGTAACCCTCGCTGTCCACACCGATGCGCAGCTGCGGCAGGGCGTGGCCGGCGGGGCCGAAGATCACTCGGGCACCGTCGGAGAGGTCGAAGGTGGACTGGTGGCACGGGCACAGCACGTGGTGCGTCTGCTGCTCGTACAGCGAGATCGGGCAGCCGACGTGGGTGCAGATCTTCGAGAAGGCGACGATGCCCTCGTGCGACCAGTCGAGCTCGCGCTTGTCCTTGATGTTGCCCGGCTGCAGCCGCACGATCATCAGGGCCGCCTTGGCGATCTCCGTCTGGAACTCCTCGGACTTCTCCTCCAGGCCGTCGGGCATGGCGAAGGTGAGCGAGCCGACGGCGACGTCCTCGGGACGCAGCGGCAGGTTCGTGTTCATGTTGACCAGACGCTTGCCCTTGGCCCACAGGGTGTGGCGCAGCGAGGTGCCGGGCAGCGGGCCGAGGTCGCGCAGCAGCATGACGCCGGACAGCGGCACCAGGGTGAGCGCGCCGAACATCGTGTTGCGGATCAGCTTGCGACGGCCGAGCGCCGACTCCTTGGCGCCCTGACGGAAGTCGTCGTGGACCTTGGTGCGCACGTCGGCCGGAGCCTCGATCGCGTGCCGCTCGTCGGCGACCTCCACGTCGGACATCAGGGTGCGGGCCCAGTGGACCGCGCCCGCGCCGATGCAGAACAGCGCCACACCGAGGGTCAGACCCAGCGCGAAGTTCAGCGCGCTGAGGTGCCCGATCGGGAAGACGAAGATCGACTTGTCGTGCGGGATCGCGACGTACGAGACGATGAAGCCGACGGTGGCCACCATCGACACCGTGAACAGCAGGGCGACCGCGCGCTCGGACCGCTTGGCGGCCCGCTCGTCGATGTCCTGGATCCGGTGCTCGTGCGGCGGCAGACCCGGGTCCGCGAACGGGTTCTCCTCGTCCGCGACGCTCACGGCGCCGTGCGCGTGCTCCTGCTCAGCGGGCAGGTTCTCTTCTGGAATGTCTTGGCTACTCATGACTTCTTGGCCTTTGCGGTCCGAGCGGCGACCCAGACGGCGACCGCGATCAACGCGCCCAGACCGAAGATCCAGGCGAACAGACCCTCACTGACCGGCCCGAGGCCGCCCAGCTCCATACCGCCCGGGTTGTCCGTCTCGTCGCTGTTGACCGCGTGCAGGTACGCGATGATGTCCTTCTTGTTCTTCTCCGACATCGTGGTGTCGGGGAAGGACGGCATGTTCTGCGGGCCGGTCTGCATGGCCTCGTAGATGTGCTTGGGGGCGACGCCCTCGAGGCTGGGGGCGTACTTGCCCTCGGTGAGCGCACCACCCTTGCCGGTGAAGTTGTGGCACTGCGCGCAGTTGGTGCGGAACAGCTCGCCACCCTTGGCGATGTCCGCGCCTTCCGGACCGTACTGCTGCTTGGTCGGCACGTTCGGGCCGGCGCCCAGCGACGCGATGTACGCGGCGAGCTGGTCGATCTGGGCCTGCGTGTAGACGGGCTTCTTGCGCGGGGCCTGGGCGCCCTGCGAGGTGGCGGCCGGCATACGGCCGGTGCCGACCTGGAAGTCGACGGCCGCGGCCCCGACACCGACGAGGCTCGGCCCGTCGGAGGAGCCCTGGCCACCGGTGCCGTGGCAGCTGGCGCAGCCTACCTCGTAGAGCTTCTTGCCCTCCTTGATGGTCAGGGACTGGGAGGTCTCATCGGCCTGCGCCTTGCCCGCGGGCGCGAACGCGGCGTACAGCCCCCCAGTGGCCGCCAGCGCGAGGAGTAGGACGACGACCGCCGCCAGCGGATGGCGTCGTCGTGCGGAGAGCTTTTTCACGGATTACCCCGGTGTCAGGATCTTCTGCGTCGGTGCTTCTGGATGTGCGGGAGCGGTCCCGGCTACTTGATCAGGTAGATCGTGGCGAAGAGGCCGATCCAGACCACATCGACGAAGTGCCAGTAGTAGGACACGACAATGGCGGCGGTCGCCTGCTCGTGGGTGAACCTCCTGGCCATGTATGTACGGCCGAGGACCAGCAGGAAGGCGATGAGACCGCCCGTCACGTGCAGGCCGTGGAAGCCGGTCGTCAGGTAGAACACCGAGCCGTACGGGTCGGAGGACAGCGAGATGCCGTCCTTCTTCACCAGCTCGGTGTACTCGTAGATCTGACCGCCGATGAAGATCGCACCCATGATGAAGGTGAGGATGAACCAGCCACGGAGCTTCTTCACATCGCCGCGCTCGGCCGCGAACACGCCGAGCTGGCAGGTGAGGGAGGAGAGCACCAGGATCGTGGTGTTCGTGGCGGAGAAGGGCACATTGAGCGCCTCCGCCTGTTCCTTCCAGTGAGCCGGTCCGGTCACCGACCGGAGGGTGAAGTACATCGCGAAGAGGGCCGCGAAGAACATCAGCTCGGAACTCAGCCAGATGATGGTTCCGACGCTGGTGAGGTTCGGCCGGTTGACCGACGGGTGCGCGTGCCCGGTTTCTACTGTCGTTGCTGTCGCCACGACCGACATTATGTCGGTCGCTTATCCCGCCCTCACTCCGGGGGGTGCCGTTCGGAGTGTTGCTGCCCGCCGAACCGGTGCTGACGTGGTGTTCATGGGAGTAACATCCGCCCAAACGGCCCTGTCCGTCCTGTCCGTACGACGCTGACGTCCCGGAGGAACAATGCAGCCGACCGCCACGGTGCTGGTCTACAGCGACGACTCCAACACCCGCGAACAAGTACGGCTGGCCGCCGGGCGTCGGCCCGCTCCGGACGTTCCCCAGGTGGAGTTCGTGGAGTGCGCCACGCCCGCGGCGGTGCTGAGCGAGCTGGACAAGGGCGGCATCGACGTCTGTGTGCTCGACGGCGAGGCCGTGCCGATGGGGGGCATGGGCCTGTGCCGGCAGATCAAGGACGAGGTGTTCAACTCGCCGCCGGTACTTCTCCTCATGGGCCGGCCCCAGGACGCGTGGCTGGCCACGTGGAGCCGGGCCGACGCCGCTGTGACGCTGCCGGTGGACCCTGTGGAGTTCGCCGCCGCGCTGGCCTCCCTGCTGCGTCAGAAGCGGTTGCTGAGCGCCTAGCGGGGTGGGGCGCGAGGTGGGTGCGCGGCCGCCGGTTCGCCGGGGCTCGTCGCGCCGTTCCCCGCGCCCCTGCAGGGCGCTCACACGGCCGTCGGCTGGAGCCTCACCGCGTCCGCCGGTGCCGGGCCGTCCGGGGCGCCGTTGATCAGCGCGCTGCCCGTGCGCCACTTCTTCCAGTCGACGTTCCAGTCGCCGAAGCCGTTGCCGAAGGGCTCCATGGGGTCGCCGTTGGAGTTGACGACCTTGACGATGTCCCCCTCGCGGACGTTGTCGAAGAGCCACTCGGCGTTGGACGTGCTCATCCCGGTGCAGCCGTGGCTGACGTTGGCGTAGCCCTGGGAGCCGACGGACCAGGGGGCGGCGTGGACGTACTCGCCGGACCAGGTGACCCGGGTGGCGTAGTAGACCGGCAGGTCGTAGGAGTCGGAGGTGCCCTCGGCGATGCCGACGGTGCTGCCGCGCATCCGTACGAAGTACTGCTTCTCCAGCACGACCTTGACCCCGTTGCGGGTCTCGAAGCCGGGCTTGCCGGTGGTGACGGGGATCTGCTGGATCTGCTGCCCGTTCTTGTAGTACGTGAGCTGGTGCGCGGCGGCGTCCGTGACGACCTCGATCCGGTCGCCCGTGGTGATCTTCAGCGCCTTGGACTTACCGCCCCACAGCCGGTCGCTGATCCGGACGCCGTCCAGGTTGCTGTGCACCTGGACGGTGGCGTGGGCGGGCCAGTACTCCCTGGGCCGGTAGTGGAGTTCCTTGGCGCTCACCCAGTACCAGGAACCCGGCACGGCCGGCACGGAGTCCACTCTGAGGGCACGCTCCACGACGGCCCGCTGCGCCTTGTCCTTGATCTCCTGGTCGAGTTGGGCCGTGATGGGCTGCCCGACTCCGTACTCGCCCGCCTTCGGCCCGAACGTGACGTGCAGGCTCTTCTTGCTCGTGGGCTTGGTGGTGTCGAACACGAGGACCTTGCGGCCGGGCGCGCCGTCCTCGTCCTCGGTGCTCACCGTGAGCGTGTAGTGGGCGTTGGCGGCCAGCGGGGAGGTGCTGTGCCACCGGCTGCCGTCGGCGGCGAGTTCGCCCGCCACGTATCGCCCTGTGGCGTCCTGGGCGGTGACGTCGGTGATGCGGCCCTCACCGCTCTTGGCGGTGACCTCGAGGGGCTTGTCCGGGTCGGCCCGCTTCTCTGCGTCGGTGGGGCCGTTGAAGGAGATCAGGTCCGCTGCGTCGTACGGCCTGGCCGACAGGGGGTTGCCGTCCGAACCGCAAGCGGTGACGCCCGCGCCGAGGGCGGTCACCAGCAAGGCGCAGCTGACGACGGTGCGGGTCCGCGGAGTGTGGTTCATACGATCACGCTATGAGCTGTTGACCGTACCGGCACGGCAGGTAACCCGTATGAGTGATCGACGCCGGGGCAATGGACGGACGCTCCGGATGCGCCCGGAAAAGGCGGGAGCCCGGACCCTCCTGACGGAGGGTCCGGGCTCCCGGCGCGTGTTCTCGCGTGCTACTGGGTGCGGTTCTCACCGTGGTAGTACTCGAACACCCAGCCGAACAGGCCGATCACGATGAACGGGGCCGAGAAGTAGATCAGCCACCAGCCGACCGCGACGCTGAGGAAGGCGATCGCACCGCCGAAGCCCAGCATGAGCGGCTGCCAGCTGTGCGGGCTGAAGAAGCCCAGCTCGCCCGCGTCGTCCGCGACATCGGCCTCCTTGTCGTCCTGGGCACCCGCGTCGACCCGCCGGGCGGTGAAGCCCAGGTAGAAGCCGACCATGATGCACAGGCCGAAGGCCAGGAAGAGCGCCGTGGTACCGGCCGGCTCCTTCGACCACACGCCGTACACGACGGCCATGATCAGGACGAAGAAGCTCAGCCAGATGAACATCCGGCCCTGGATCTTCACTTGCCGGCCTCCTTGCTGCCCGCGATGGCACCGTGACCGGAGTGCTCAAGCTGCTCGAGGGCGGCGATCTCGGGGTGGTGCAGGTCGAACGCCGGGGATTCGCTGCGGATCCGCGGCAGGGTGAGGAAGTTGTGCCGCGGCGGCGGGCAGGAGGTCGCCCACTCGAGCGAGCGGCCGTAGCCCCACGGGTCGTCCACGCCGACCGGCTTGCCGTACTTGGCCGTCTTCCACACGTTGTAGAGGAACGGCAGGATCGACAGGCCGAGCAGGAACGAGCTGATCGTCGAGATCGTGTTCAGGGCGGTGAAGCCGTCGGCGGCCAGGTAGTCGGCGTAACGACGCGGCATGCCCTCGGCGCCCAGCCAGTGCTGGACCAGGAAGGTGCCGTGGAAGCCGACGAACAGCGTCCAGAAGGTGATCTTGCCGAGACGCTCGTCGAGCATCTTGCCCGTCATCTTCGGCCACCAGAAGTGGAAGCCGGAGAACATCGCGAAGACGACCGTGCCGAAGACCACGTAGTGGAAGTGGGCCACCACGAAGTACGAGTCGGAGACGTGGAAGTCCATCGGGGGCGAGGCCAGGATGACACCGGTCAGACCACCGAAGGTGAAGGTGATCAGGAAGCCGACCGCCCAGAGCATCGGCGTCTCGAAGGACAGCGAGCCCTTCCACATCGTGCCGATCCAGTTGAAGAACTTCACACCGGTCGGTACGGCGATCAGGAACGTCATGAAGGAGAAGAACGGCAGCAGCACCCCGCCGGTGACGTACATGTGGTGGGCCCACACGGTCACGGACAGACCGGCGATCGCGATGGTCGCCGCGATCAGACCCATGTAGCCGAACATCGGCTTGCGGGAGAAGACCGGGAT
>NZ_JBVIIT010000014.1:0-36699 GCF_055569615.1 Streptomyces sp. NPDC031379
CCCCCCCCCCCCCCCCCCCCCCCCCCCCCCCCCCCCCCCCCCCCCCCCCCCCCCCCCCCCCCCCCCCCCCCCCCCCCCCCCCCCCCCCCACCCCCGGACCTCAACCGCCCTTCGCGGGCGACTTCTTCGCGGACTCGGGGATCGTGTCGTCCGAGCGGACCGCCTTCCACAGCTGCGTCGCCTGCGGCTCCGCCGCCACGACCCGGTTGGGATCGACCTTGTCGTACGCCACCGGCAGCATGATCGTTTCCATGGAGGCCGGGTCCACGCCGTTCAGACTGCGGCCGAACTCCGCCAGCTTGGTGAGGGAGGCGAGTTCGGAGTCGGTGGTGAGCGCGGCGGTCAGCTCGTCGGCGATCTTGTAGGTCTTGGTGGGGCTGCCCAGCAGGTCCTGCTTCTTGATCTCGGAGAGCAGGGCGATCATGAACTGCTGCTGCAGTCCGATACGGCCGAGGTCGCTGCCGTCTCCGATGCCGTGCCGGGTGCGGACGAACTGCAACGCCTGCGTGCCGTCGAGCCGGTGCGTGCCGGCGGTCAGGTCCAGGCCGCTGGAGGAGTCGTGGATGTTCTGGTCGACCTTGACGCTCACCCCGCCGATCGCGTCCACCAGTCCCTTGAAGCCGGAGAAGTCGATCTCGACGTAGTGGTCCATGCGGACCCCGGAGATCTGTTCCACGGTCTTGACCACGCAGGGCGGACCCACCTGCGAGTAGATGGAGTTGAACATCACACGCTTCGCGGAGGCCACCTCGGTGCCGTCCGACTTCGTGCACTCCGGCCGGGTCACCAGGGTGTCGCGCGGGATGCTGATGGCGACGGCCTTCTGACGGCCCTCGGGTATGTGCATCACCAGCGCGGTGTCGGAGCGCGCTCCGGAGACGTTGCCCGTCTTCAGCGCGGCGTTGGCGCCGGCGCGCGAGTCGGAGCCCAGGATCAGGATGTTCTGGCCCGAGGTCGGCAGCTTCTCCGGGCGGTCGTCACCGATCGCCTTGTCGATGTCGACGCCCTTGATGTTGTTGTCGAGGTCGCGGTAGAGCCAGTAGCCGACGCCGCCCGCCGCCAGCACGACGACCAGGACGGACAGCAGCACGATTCGGCCCCAGCGTCTTTTGCCGCGCTCAGGCCGGCGCCGCCCCCCGCTGGACGGGGCCCGGCGGTCACGCCGGGGCTCGGTGGTGGCGCTGTGCGTCATCGCCTTCGGTTCCTCTCCTCACGGGCTCCGCGATGCGGAGGGTCGGGGCCCGGGTGGGGGGAGGCCGGCCCGCAGATGCTGATCGATGCAGTGGGAGAACTATAGGCATCGCGAACAGGCCATTTGAGGAGTGGGTGGCGATGGCGAAGGGGGGAGATGAATGGCACATGAACAAGTCTTGACCACAGGTAAGAGTGAAATAAGATGTGGCGGACCTGTGAACTGCGGCTGAGGGGGGCCTACCGCGGTCGTCAGGGGACGGTGCTGCAGGGCCGGCAAGGGGGCCGGCCGAGTGCGCCGCATTGGGGGTGGACGTCCAGCACGGGACTGGTCGTTGTCTCGATGGGCGAATTGTTCGGGTAGGAGTGCAAGTTGGCGGATCATCCGCGTCTGAGTATTGTCGTTCCTTTTCAGGACGTCGAGCTCTACCTGGCCGAATGCCTTGAGTCGATCGCGCGTCAGTCCTTCCGCGACTTCGAGGTGGTGCTCGTCGACGACGGCTCCACCGACGGTTCCCTCCGCATCGCGGCCGACTACTGCGCCGCCGACCCGCGCTTCAAGCTGATCCGCCAGCACGCACACGGCCCGGGGCACGCCCGTAACGCCGGACTGCGATCCCTGCATCCACGCGCGGAGTTCCTCGCGTTCGTGGACGGCGACGACGTCATTCCGGAGTACGCCTACGAGTTGCTGGTGCGCACCCTGAGCGAATCCGACTCGGACTTCGTCTCCGGCAACGTGCAGATGATGAACTCCACCAAGAAGTGGCAGTCGCCGCTGCACAAAGGCCCGATGCAGAAGAACCGGCGCGGCACCCACATCACCCGGTTCGACGCGCTGATCTACGACCGCACCGTCTGGAACAAGGTGTTCCGGCGGTCCTTCTGGGACCACCACTCCATCCGGTTCCCCGAGGGCGTCATGTACGAGGACTCCTGGGTCAACATGTACGCCCACTTCCGTGCCGACAAGGTCGACGTCATCACGGACGTGATCTACTACTGGCGCCGCCGGGAAGGCGGAGCCGCCCCCTCCATCACCCAGCGCTACACCGAGCTGTCGAACCTGCGCGACCGCGTCACGGCCGTGCAGTCGGTCAGCCGCTTCCTCGCCGAAGGGCCCTCGCAGTACGGGGACAGCAAGCGCAAGTACGACCTCGCCTGCCTGAAGTCCGACCTGATGCTGCATCTGAAGGTGCTGCCGGACGCCGACGAGGAGTACCGGCAGTCGTTCATGCAGTGGGCCAGGGAGTTCCTCGACGAGGTGGACCTCACCATCATCGACGAACTGCCCGCGGACGCCCGGGTCAAGTGGCTCCTGGTGTGGCAAGGGCGGCTGGCCGAGCTGCTCGACGTCATCGAGTTCGAGCGCCGCGGTGGCCCGCTGCCCGTGCACCGGCGGTTCCACCGCTACCTGAAGTACCCCTACCTCGGGGACCGGGAGGTCGGCCTCGACAAGAAGGCGTACCGGCTGGACAAGGAGTTCTCCCTGCACGGCGCACTGACCGGCGCCCGCTGGAGCGCGGACTCCGACGTGCTCACCCTCGACGGCACCGCGTACGTCCGCTTCATCAACGTGCACAAGAAGCACATGTCGGTGAAGGCGATCGCCCTGCGGAACAAGAAGCAGGGGCGGATGCTGATCACCCCGGCGAAGACCACGTATGCGCCGCAGGCCACCGAGAACTCTGCGCAGAATCGTTACTGCTACGACTGGGCCGGTTTCGAGACCCGGATCGACACGACACGGCTGAAGCAGAAGGGCAAGTGGGTCGAGGGCACCTGGGACGTCGCGGCCGGCGTCCTCAGCCGCGGGCTGTTCCGCTACCGGGGCGTCAGCCGGGGCGGCGCGGGCAGCGCGGCCAATCCGCCGTACCGGTATGTCGACAAGAACACCCGCATCCTTCCGCTGTTCCTGCAGGACCGGCTCAAGCTGCGGGTGGAGGTCGTGCGCTGCCGGATCACCGGCCACCGTCTCGTCGGGGACCAGCTGGAGCTGCGCGGTGTCTACCTCGGCCCCAAGGTGCCTGAGTGGGGCAAGCTCCGGGTGACCAGCATGAACGGTGCCGGACGGCACGACGGCCGCGTGTGGTTCACACCGGGCGGCGAGGGCTGGTGCACCTTCGCGGCCAGGCTCCCGCTGCGCTCCCTGGTCCCCGCGTTCCGGGCCGACACCGAGGGGGGCGTGGACATCCCCCAGTCCTGGAGCATGGGCAGCAACGGCTGGAAGACCACGTTCCACGTCGAGGGCCGCAAGGCGGCCATCTACCCGGTCATGGCGGAGGACACCGCTGACGGCTTCTACCGCATGCCCCCCGCGCTGCAGACCCGGGAGGGCGACCGGGAAGTCGTGGTCCACCGCAACGGCTCCGGCTACCTCGTGCTCTTCGAGCGCGCGGCCCTGCCGATCGCCACGCAGGTGGCATGGCGGGAGGACGGCTCGCTGGAGATCGAGGGCCGGTACGACAGCGCCGACCGCCTGACCCCCGAGGAGTACCGGACCGCGCACCTGGTGGTGCGCTCGCGTGCGCACGGCGCGGAACGCAGCGTCCCGCTGGCCTGGAACGGCACCCGGTTCACCTGTGTGCTCACCCCCGCCGCCATGCGTACGCTCGCCGGCGAGATCCCGCTCGCGGCCGGCCGCTGGGACTTCTTCCTGCGGCGCCAGGACCTCTCGGCGGTCGCCCGCGAAGAGCGGCTCGAGGACCTGATGGTCAAGCTCCACCAGGACCTCGTCGGCGCCTTCCCGCAGGAGTACGAGCGCAGCGAGCGCCGTTACGAACTCCAGGCGGAGGCGTACGACCGGCTGTCCCTGCTGGTCCACTCCGCCATGCCCGACCACGCCCGCGGCCCCTACCGCCAGAAGCAGCTGCGCACCAAGGCCTACCCGGATGCCCGCCGCAAGCAGGTGCGTCCCGCGGTCCTCTTCGACGCCTTCAAGGGAACGCAGTACTCCGACAGCCCGCGGGCCCTGCACGAGGAACTGGTGCGCCGCGGTGCCGACCTCGAACACCTGTGGGTCGTACGGGACGACCAGGTCCAGGTGCCGGCCACGGCGAGACCGGTGCGCATGTGGTCGCCCGAGTGGTACGACGCCCTCGCCACGAGCCGGTACGTCGTCGCCAACAACCACCTTCCCGACTGGTTCCAGAAGCGGGACGGGCAGGTCGTCGTGCAGACCTGGCACGGAACCCCGCTGAAGAAGATCGGCCACGACATCGAGGCGATCCACTTCGCCGACCAGCGCTACCTGGAGCGGGTCGAGAAGGAGGTGCAGAACTGGGACATGCTCGTCTCGCCCAACAGCTTCTCCACCCCGATCCTCAAGCGGGCCTTCGGCTTCCCGGGGGAGATGGTGGAGAGCGGCTACCCGCGCAACGACATCCTGCGCGTCCCCGGCACGGAGGAGCGGGAGCGGGAGATCCGGCGGCGCATCGGCCTGCCCGAGGGCAAGCGCGTGGTGCTGTACGCGCCGACCTGGCGCGACGACCAGTACTACGCACCGGGCAAGTACAAGCTCGACTTCCGTGTCGACCTCGACGACGCGCGCGCCCGTCTGGCAGCCGACCACGTCCTCCTGGTCCGCCGTCATCCGAACGTGGTGGACCCGGTACCGGGGGCCGGCGACGGTTTCGTCTTCGACGTCTCCGACTACCCGGACATGGCCGACCTGTCCCTGATCACCGACGTGATGATCACGGACTACTCGTCGCTGATGTTCGACTACGTCACCACCGGCCGTCCGATCCTGTTCTTCACGTACGACCTGAACCACTACAGGGACACGCTCCGCGGCTTCTACTTCGACTTCGAGCAGAGCGCGCCGGGTCCCCTGGTGTACACCTCCGAGGACCTGGTGACGGCGATCCGTGGCATCGACCGCATCCAGGACACCTACGCCGAGCGCTACCGCTGGTTCCAGCAGGAGTTCTGCGACCTGGACGACGGATACGCGTCCGCGCGGCTCGCCGACCGCATGCTCGTCGCGGGCGGTGACCTCGCGCCCGGGGACGCGAACGCCCCGGCGGTCGGCACCGTCGACACACGTCCCGCGGTGCGGGAACTCACCCCGATCCAGTGGAACAACCAGAACTGGTTCACCCCCCAGCAGCGCCTCGTGCACCAGCCTCACCAGGGCGCCGCCCGCCTGATGGACGCGATGCCCGGACAGCCCCGCCCCGACGCCCGCACCGCACCGGCGAGGCAGTACCCGGCGGCCGCGGCCTCCCCGGACGGCCGGGCGCACGAGGGCGTGGTCGTGTGATGCCGGTCCGCGCCACGGCGAACAACTGCCGGCAGCCATGACCGCGCCGGTGAACCAGCCGCAGGCGCCCGTCGCCCACGGCGGCCCGGCGCCCGCCCGCGCCCGCCGGGCCGGCCATCCCTCAGCGCGTCCGGACCCGGACGAGCAGGGCGTAGTGGTCGGACGCGCCGGTACGGACGACCGAGCAGCCGAGGCGCCGGAGGTCGGTGAACAGGTAGTCGATCTTGTGTCCCGAGACATGCGTGGCCCGGGCGGAGCGGGACGACGCGGACGTCTGATCGCACTCCCGCTGGGCGCCGTAGGGCCCGGCCGGCCACACCCACGAGGCGGGGTCGCGCGGCCCCGGCGGATCGACATTGAAGTCACCGCCGTACACGGTGCGCTGCGGCACCGCCGCCGCCAGCGCCTTCAACTGGTCGTCGCGGAGCTCCCAGTGCGGGTGGGCGCGGTCGTCCCCGGGCCGGCTGAGATGAGCGGTGCACGCCCGGACGCCGTGGTCCGCGACCGTGGCGCACAGGATGCCGCGCCGCAGTCCCACGGAGGGCTGCCGCGACGCCACCGGGGCGACGGCGGACAGCCGGTACGCCGAGAGCAGCGCGACACCGGCGGCACCCTGCCCGGCTCCGGCACAGGGCACCGTGGTCGTACGCCCCGTGGCGCCGCGCCAGGTGTAGGCCCGGAACACGCTGTGCCAGGACGCCCCGAGGTCCGCGCGCACCGTGCGCAGATCACCGGCGCAGACCTCCTGGAGGAAGAACATCCGGACGCCGGAGTGTGCGGCGAGCCGCTTCACCTCGGCCTCCTTGGCACCCGGGCCACCGGTGGCCGCGCAGTTCCACTGCCGGACGCCGCACATGTTCCAGGTGGCCACGGTCAGCGACCGGGGCCGGCCGGTCCGGTGCGCGACCACCACGAGCCCCACGATCGCCAGCAGCGCCGCCACGGCGGCGACGAACCGTCGTGCCGACCGCGGTACGGCCGCCGCCCGACCCCGAAGCATCCTAGGAAAGTGGATTCGCACCATGTCTGAAGCAGCCGCGAAGGGGCGGCCGGTTGTCACGGGGATCGATGCCTCCGGTGGGTGTCCGGTCGAGTACCGCTTCGCCCATGCGCGGAACGGCAATCGGCATCTCACGGTCGTCTTCGCCAACATCTTCGCCCCGGACGACTACGGCTGGGCCACCGGGGTCCTGGACGGACTGCGGTCGAACGTCCTGTGGATCCGGGACCGGTTCGACGGCGGGAACACCTACTACCTGTGCAAGGGGATGGACTTCTCCGTGGAGAGGTCCGTCATCGGGCTCGTCTCGCGGGTCATGGAGTCCCTCGGGCTGACCCCGGACGACGTCACGCTGTGGGGCAGTTCGAAGGGCGCCAGCGCGGCCCTGTACTTCGGGCTGCGCTACGGCTTCCGGAACATCGTCGCCAGCGTTCCCCAGCTCCGGATCGGCACGTTCGTCCGAGACGTCTATCCGGACACCGGCCGGCACATGCTGGGCGAGGCGATGTCCGACGACGACGTGGCCGCCCTCGACGCGATCCTGCCGGACCTGCTGAGCGCCGGGGCGAACCCGGACGCGCACATCTACCTGGTGTCCTCCCCGCAGGACGAGCAGTACGCCTCCCAGGTCGAGCCGTTCCTGGGACTGCTGCAGCGCTACCCGAACTTCAACTTCCTCTTCAGCGAATCCCCGTTCATCACCGGGCACGGGAAGGTGACCCAGCGCAACACCCCGCCTCTCCTGGGCATCGCCTACCTGCTCGTCGAGGGCATCGCCCCGCGGCTCGGCGTCGTCCGCCACGGGTACGAGCAGCCCGACGCCGACAGGTCGGGCATCGAGACCTTCCTCAGCTCCACGTCCGTGGTGCAGAACTCGTTCGCCCCGCCGTCGGTGACCATGCCCGTGGCGCAGGCCAAGGTGCCCGCCGGAGCCGTCCGCTTCGCGGGCTGGGCTCCGGGTGCGGTCCGCGTCAGCATCTGGGAGAACGGCAAGTACCTGGCGTCGGCGCCGGTCGGTGCCGACGGCGCCTGGGCCTGGGATCCGCAGCGGCAGTGGGGCGCCGGAGCGCATCTGGTCCGGCTCTTCGCCGTGGATCCGAACGGCTACCAGTCCGAGCGCACCGACGTCCGGTTCACCGTCTCCCAGCAGACCGGGCCCATGGCGCCGGTGGTCCGGTCGCCGGGCGGGCACCAGCAGGTGCCGGAGGGCACGGTGGTCTTCGCGGGGGTCGCGCCGGGTGCCGCCCGGATCGGCTTCCGGGAGAGCGGGAACCTGCTGGGGGCCACCGCGGTGGCCCCGGACGGCGGCTGGTCCTGGGACCCGGGCGGCCCCTGGCCCGCGGGGACGCACATGGTGGAGGTCTTCGCCGTGGACGCGGCCGGGGCCGAGTCCACGGCGACCCCCACGTTCTTCACCGTCCTGAACGCCTCGGCCGGAACGGCCCAGACGCACTACTGACGTCCCGCCGTCACCACGGGAGGTCCGACACAGCCCGCCCGAGCCCCAGCAGATGAGAGTGGAGTCCGCACATGTCCAAAGCAGCCCCGACCGGGCGGCAGCTGCTCACGGGAATCGAAGCCTCCGGGACGTTCCCCGTCGAGTACCGCTTCGCCCACGCCAAGAACGGCAACCGGCACCTCGTCGTCGTCTTCGCCAACTTCTCGGCGCCCAACGACTACGGCTGGTCGAACGGCGTCTTCGACAGCGTGCGCGCCAACGTCCTGTGGATCCGCGACCGCTTCCACGGGATGAACAGCTACTACCTGTGCGAGGGAATGGACTTCTCCCTGGAGAGTTCCGTCGCCACGCTGATCTTCAACGTGATGAAGGCCCTCTCCCTCACCCCGGACGACGTCACCATGTGGGGCGGCTCCAAGGGCGGCAGCGCGGCCCTGTACTTCGGGCTGCGCTACGGCTTCCGGAACATCGTCTCCATCGTCCCGCAGTTCCTGATCGGGTCGTACGTGCAGCGGGTCCACCCCAAGGTGGCGGCCTTCATGCTCGGCGAGGACGTGCCGGAGGAGAACGTGCGGGCCGTCGACGCGATCCTGCCGGACCTGGTCCGTTCCGAGACCAACCGCACCGCCAACATCTACCTGCTCTCCTCCCCCCAGGACGAGCAGTACCGGGAACAGGTCGAGCCCTTCCTCGGTCTCTTCCAGCGGTACGAGAACTTCAACTTCATCTACAGCGAATCGCCGTTCATCACCGACCACACCCAGGTCACCCGGCGCAACGTCCCCGCCCTCATGGGCATCGTGAACCTGCTGGCGGACGGTATGCCGCCGCGCTTCGGCTTCGTCCGCAACGGCTACGAGGAACCCGACCGCGACGGGTCGGCCATCACCTCGTACCTCGACTCCACCTCCGTCGTCAGAGGAGCGGAGTTCCCGGCGCCGGTGGTGACCGCGCCGGCGTTCCAGGAGGAGGTCCGCAAGGACGCCGTACGGTTCACCGGCCACGCTCCGGGTGCCGTGCGCGTGATCGTCTGGGAGCACGGCAGGTACCTGGGCCAGACCGATGTCGCCGCCGACGGCACCTGGTCCTGGGAGCTGGGCAGGGCCTGGAGCACGGGCCGGCATCCCGTCAAGGTCTACGCGGTGGACGCGACGGGCTATCAGACCGAGCGGACCGAGGTGCACTTCGTGGCGGTCGACGCCGCCACGAAGGGCGCGACTCCCGGCCCGGTCCCGTCCCCGGCGGGCGCCGCGACGCCCTTCGTCTCGACCGTCGGACCGAGCACGGCACCCGCGGTGCTCGAACCCGTCGCGCACGAGCAGATGCTGGACGCGCGCGTGGTGTTCAGGGGCACCGCACCGGGCGCCACCCAGGTGGGCTTCCGCGAGAACGGCGTACTGCTGGGCGGTGCCGCGGTCGCCGCCGACGGCAGCTGGGCGTGGGAGTCCGGCTGGGCATGGTCGGACGGCGTGCACGTCGTGGACGTCTTCGGCGTGGACGCCTCGGGCGCCGAAACACCCGTCACCCAGGTGCCGTTCACCGTGATGGGCACCGCCGCCGCCGGGGCGGCGACCGCCTACTTCGGCGGGACCTACTGACGCGCCACCCGCACACACGGAAAGGGCCCCCGCCGAGGCGGGGGCCCTCTCCGTACGCGTCAGCGCACTACGCCGGGACGCTCGCCACGCCCGGAGCCAGGAACTTCTTGCCGTTCACGCGCTCCGAGACGCCCTCGCGGTCCAGGTACGGCGTGATGCCGCCCAGGTGGAAGGGCCAGCCGGCGCCCGTGATGAGGCACAGGTCGATGTCCTGGGCCTCGGCGACGACGCCCTCGTCGAGCATGAGCCCGATCTCCTGCGCCACCGCGTCGAGCACCCGCGCCCGCACCTGCTCCTCGGTCAGGACGACATCGCCCTGCTTGAGCAGCGCGGCGACCTCCGGGTCCAGCTCCGGCTTGCCGCTGTCGTAGACGTAGAAGCCGCGCTTGCCCGCCTTGACGACGGCGGCGAGGTTCGGGGAGACCGTGAAGCGGTCCGGGAAGGCCCGGTTGAGGGTCTCCGAGACGTGCAGACCGATCGCGGGACCGACCAGCTCCAGCAGCACCAGCGGGGACATCGGCAGACCGAGCGGCTCGATGGCCTTCTCGGCGACCTCGACCGGGGTGCCCTCGTCGATGACGTTCTGGATCTCGCCCATGAAGCGGGTCAGGATGCGGTTCACGACGAACGCCGGGGCGTCCTTGGTGAGGACCGCGGTCTTCTTCAGCTTCTTGGCGACGGCGAACGCGGTCGCGAGGGACGCGTCGTCGGTCTTCTCGCCGCGGACGATCTCCAGCAGCGGCAGGATCGCGACCGGGTTGAAGAAGTGGAAGCCCACGACCCGCTCGGGGTTCTTGAGCTTCGACGCCATCTCCGTCACCGACAGCGACGAGGTGTTGGTGGCGAGGATCGCGTGCGCCGGGGCGACCGCCTCGACCTCCGCGAACACCTGCTGCTTGACACCGATCTCCTCGAACACGGCCTCGATGATGAAGTCCGCGTCCGCGAAGCCCGCCGCCTTGTCCAGGACACCGGTCACCAGCGCCTTGAGGCGGTTGGCCTTGTCCTGGTTGATGCGGCCCTTGCCGAGCAGCTTGTCGATCTCGGCGTGGACGTAGCCCACACCCTTGTCGACCCGCTCCTGGTCGATGTCGGTCAGCACGACCGGCACCTCGAGGCGGCGCAGGAAGAGGAGGGCGAGCTGGCTGGCCATCAGACCGGCGCCGACGACGCCGACCTTGGTGACCGGGCGGGCCAGGTTCTTGTCCGGGGCGCCGGCGGGACGCTTGCCGCGCTTCTGCACCAGGTTGAACGCGTAGATGCCGGAGCGCAGTTCGCCGCCCATGATCAGGTCGGCGAGCGCCTGGTCCTCGGCGTCGTAACCCTGCTGCAGGTCGCCGTTCTTGGCGGCCGCGATGATGTCCAGGGCGCGGTAGGCGGCCGGGGCCGCACCGTGCACCTTGGAGTCCGCGATGAAGCGGCCCTTGGCGACGGCCTGGTCCCAGGCCTCGCCGCGGTCGATCACCGGACGCTCGACCTCGACGTCGCCCTTGAGCACCTGGGCGGTCCAGATCAGCGACTGCTCCAGGAAGTCGGCACCCTCGAACAGGGCGTCGGCGATGCCCAGCTCGAAGACCTGCTTGCCCTTGAGCTGCTTGTTCTGGTTCAGGGAGTTCTCGATGACGACCGAGACGGCCTTGTCGGCGCCGATCAGGTTCGGCAGCAGCGTGCAGCCGCCCCAGCCGGGGACGAGACCGAGGAAGACCTCGGGCAGCGAGAACGCCGGGATCGCCTTGGAGACGGTCCGGTAGGTGCAGTGCAGGCCGACCTCGACGCCGCCGCCCATGGCCGCGCCGTTGTAGTAGGCGAAGGTCGGGACCGCGAGGCCCGCGAGGCGCTTGAAGACCTCGTGGCCGCCCTTGCCGATGGCGAGCGCGTCCTCGTGCTTCTTCAGCAGCTCGACGCCCTTGAGGTCGGCGCCGACGGCGAAGATGAAGGGCTTGCCGGTGACACCGGCGCCGACGATCGTGCCCGCGGCCGCCTCCTTCTCGACCTGGTCGATGGCAGCGTCGAGGTTCGCCAGCGACTGCGGGCCGAAGGTGGTCGGCTTGGTGTGGTCCAGGCCGTTGTCCAGCGTGATCAGGGCGAAGCGCCCGGCCCCGAACGGCAGGTCGAAGTGGCGTACGTGCGCCTGCGTGACGACCTCGTCCGGGAACAGCTCGGCCGCGCCCTTCAGGAGTTCAGCGGTGGTGCTCACTTGTCGCCTCCGTCGAAGTGCGGGTTCTCCCAGATGACCGTCGCGCCCATGCCGAAGCCGACGCACATGGTGGTCAGGCCGTAACGGACCTGCGGCTGCTCCTCGAACTGGCGGGCCAGCTGCGTCATCAGACGGACGCCGGAGGAGGCGAGCGGGTGACCGAAGGCGATCGCGCCGCCGTACTGGTTGACGCGCTCGTCGTCGTCCGCGATGCCGTAGTGGTCGAGGAAGGCCAGGACCTGGACGGCGAAGGCCTCGTTGATCTCGAACAGGCCGATGTCGGAGATGGACAGGCCCGCCTGGGCGAGGGCCTTCTCCGTGGCCGGGATCGGGCCGTAGCCCATGACCTCCGGCTCCACGCCCGCGAAGGAGTAGGAGACGAGGCGCATCTTGACCGGCAGGTTGTTCTCGCGGGCGAAGTCCTCGCTCGCGATGACCGACGCGGTGGCGCCGTCGTTCAGACCGGCCGCGTTACCGGCGGTGACCCGGCCGTGCACGCGGAACGGCGTCTTGAGACCCGAGAGGCTCTCCAGGGTCGTACCCGGGCGCATCGGCTCGTCGGCGGTGACCAGGCCCCAGCCGGTCTCGCCGCCCTCGGGGTTGGTCCGGCGCACCGAGATCGGCACCAGGTCCTGCTGGATCTTGCCGTTGGCGTACGCCTTGGCGGCCTTCTCCTGCGAGCGCACCGCGTACTCGTCGGCACGCTGCTTGGTGATCTGCGGGTAGCGGTCGTGCAGGTTCTCCGCCGTCATGCCCATGAACAGGGCCGACTCGTCGACCAGCTTCTCGCTGACGAACCGCGGGTTGGGGTCCACGCCCTCGCCCATCGGGTGGCGGCCCATGTGCTCGACACCGCCGGCGATGGCGACGTCGTACGCGCCGAAGGCGACGGAACCGGCGACCGCGGTGACGGCGGTCAGGGCGCCGGCGCACATGCGGTCGATGGAGTAACCCGGCACGGACTGCGGCAGACCGGCCAGGATGCCGGCGGTGCGGCCGATGGTCAGGCCCTGGTCACCGATCTGCGTGGTCGCGGCGATGGCGACCTCGTCGATCTTCTTCGGGTCCAGGCCGGGGTTGCGGCGCAGCAGCTCCCGGATCGCCTTCACGACGAGGTCGTCGGCGCGGGTCTCGTGGTAGATGCCCTTCGGGCCCGCCTTGCCGAACGGGGTGCGGACGCCGTCGACGAAGACGACGTCCCTGACGGTACGAGGCACGATGGCTCTCCTCCAGGGTGCGGGATGGCACTGCTGCGTTGCGCTGAGCGCGCGCTCAGGACCCATGCTACTTATGAGTAACGTAGCTGCCCAGTCCCGGCGGCCGGAGCGGCGAACGTCACACGGAAGCACCCTGCGCGGGATCGTCCCGTAAGGACCTCACCGCGGCGGCGCCGAGGCCCTCTCGGCGTCGGCACCGGACGCGCCCCCGGGCCCTCTCCCATGATCACCCCGACCAGGGTCCGGGCGGCCTCCGCCCCGAAACCGTGACACGTCGGCCGGGGTCCCCGGCCCCGTCTCCGCCACCGCCATGACGTCGTGGTCGTGGACGATCGCCGTCGGTCGCCACCTGCCCCCGGCCGGCCTCGGCGCCCGCCCCGCCTCGCCGAACGCCGCCGCGCGGACGCCGGTGTGGCCCAGGGCCGCCGCCCCCGCCGACCCGGGCGATCCGCCGGTGGGCGAGCGCCGCCGGGCAGCGCACGGCGACGCCGTCGGCCGGACCTTGGCGTGAATTCGACGTCCCTGTTCCGCTTCCGTGGCCCCTACGGCGCCCACGGGGAGATCGTCACGGCGGGGCACGGCCCTGCCGTTCCTGCCGAAGCGACCAGGTGACGGACTCTCGGCGAGGGTCAGGCGCCCTTCGTCGACAGCGCGCTCAGCAGCACGGGAGTGACCAGCTCGACCTGCCACGCCCGCGCACCCAACCCCGCGAGCGCGGCCCCCACGGCCGTCGCGTCGGCGGCCGGCGGCTCCCAGCAGATCCGCCGCACGGTGTCCGGGGAGACCAGGTTCTCCTGCGGCATGTTGAGCTGCTCGGCAAGAGCCGACACCCCCGCCCGGGCAGCGGACAACCGTGCCGCTGCCGCGGGGTCCTTGTCGGCCCACGCACGCGGCGGCGGCGGCCCGGTCACCTGCTGACCGGGCTGCGGCAGCGCCGTGTCCGGAAGGGCCTTCGCCCGGTCCACGGCCGCCTGCCACTGCTCCAGCTGCCGCCGCCCCGTCCGGTGCCCGAACCCGTTCAGCGCGGCGAGGGCATGCACGGAGGACGGCAGGGCGAGCGCCGCCTCGACGATGGCCGCATCGCTCAGCACCTTGCCCGGCGACACGTCCCGCCGCTGCGCGACGCGATCCCGGGTCTCCCACAGCTCCCGTACGACGGCCAGCTGCCTGCGCCGCCGCACCTTGTGCATCCCGGACGTCCGGCGCCAGGGGTCCTTGCGGGGCTCGGCCGGCGGCGCGGACGCGATCGCGTCGAACTCCTGCAGGGCCCACTCCAGCTTGCCCTGCCGGTCCAGCTCCTTCTCCAGGGCGTCCCGCAGGTCGACGAGGAGTTCCACGTCGAGGGCCGCGTAGCGCAGCCAGGGCTCGGGCAGCGGCCGGGTGGACCAGTCGACGGCGGAGTGCCCCTTCTCCAGGACGAAGCCGAGGACGTTCTCGACCATGGCGCCGAGGCCGACGCGGGGGAAGCCGGCGAGCCGGCCGGCCAGCTCGGTGTCGAAGAGCCGGGTCGGGGCCATGCCTATCTCACGCAGGCACGGCAGGTCCTGGGTGGCCGCGTGCAGCACCCACTCGACGCCGGACAGCGCCTCGCCGAGACCGGACAGGTCGGGGCAGGCGACGGGGTCGATCAGCGCGGAGCCGGCGCCCTGGCGGCGCAGCTGCACCAGGTAGGCGCGCTGGCCGTAGCGGTAGCCGGAGGCGCGCTCGGCGTCCACGGCGACGGGGCCGGAGCCGGCGGCGAAGGCGGAGATCGCCTTGGCTAGGGCGGCCTCGTCGGTGATCACCGGCGGAATGCCCTCGCGGGGTTCGAGCAGTGGAGTCGGCGCCCCCATCACAGAAGATCCGGCGTCGTCCGGAGGCGTGCCTCCGTGGGTGCGCAGGGAGCTGTCTGCTGCGGTGTCTTGGGCGTCGGTCACCTGTCAAGGGTATCCGTGCGTGGACGGCGCCCGTCGCCGGAACGTTCCGGCGACGGGCGCCCGGGGGTCGTAAACCAGTCAGCCTGGTGAAACTTCCGTTCATGCGAGGGAACCGGCGGTTCCCCCGAAGGGGGCATGGGCAGTGCTCAGTGGATGATCCCGGTGCGCAGGGCCACCGCCACCATGCCCGCGCGGTCGCCGGTGCCCAGCTTGCGGGCGATGCGGGCCAGGTGGCTCTTGACGGTGAGGGCGGACAGGCCCATGGAGACGCCGATCGCCTTGTTGGACTGGCCCTCCGCGACCAGCCGCAGCACCTCGACCTCGCGTCCGGACAGTTCTCGGTAGCCACCCGGGTGGCTCGGGGCACCCGGGGGGCGGCGGTGCATACGGGCGGTGGCGCCGAGGGGAGTGGCGCCGGGCCGGGCGGGGAGCCCGATGTTGGTGCGGGTGCCGGTGACGACGTAGCCCTTGACCCCTCCGGCCAGGGCGTTGCGGACCGCGCCGATGTCGTCGGCGGCGGAGAGGGCCAGGCCGTTGGGCCAGCCCGCGGCGCGGGTCTCGGAGAGCAGGGTCAGGCCGGAGCCGTCGGGCAGATGGACGTCGGCGACACAGATGTCGCGCGGGTTGCCGATGCGGGGACGAGCCTCCGCGATGGACGAGGCCTCGATGACATCGCGCACGCCGAGCGCCCACAGATGGCGGGTGACGGTGGAACGGACACGCGGGTCGGCCACGACCACCATGGCGGTCGGCTTGTTCGGGCGGTAGGCGACCAGGCTTGCGGGCTGCTCGAGGAGAACGGACACCAGGCCTCCTGGGGTGGGGGGACGGGGCCGGCTTGTGGGGAGGTAGCCGGGACGAAACGTGCTTTCAAGGTCACAGTCGTCTTCGGCAGCAAACTCGTCCGCCTTTAGAGAATGATCACGATCTAGTGAGTAACAATCTGTGCAATTCGGACACGCGATCGATCATCCGAAGATCGAGTCGGTTCGAGCGGATGCGATTCCGGTACAGAAAGTGGCCGTATCGACAAAGAGATGGTCAATAGGGCGTCCGTGAGGATGAAAGTGGCGGCAGCCGGGGATCAGGTCACCGCGACTGCGGGCCCCTGCGCTGCGGCAGGGTGACCACGGAGGCGTCGCCCGGACCGGCCGGCGGCAGCCCGCCGACCTGGGCCAGCAGATCGCACCAGGAAGCCAGGTGGGCGGCCGTGTCCGGCACCCCGCCCATGCCCTCGCGGGGCGTCCAGGAGGCACGGATCTCGATCTGCGAGGCGGCCGGCCGGTCCGCCAGCCCGCCGAAGTAGTGCGAACTCGCGCGCGTGATCGTGCCGCTCGGCTCGCCGTAGCCGAGCCCGCGCGCCTGCAGCGCGCCCGTCAGCCACGACCAGCACACCTCGGGCAGCAGCGGATCGGCCGCCATCTCCGGCTCCAGCTCCGCGCGCACCAGCGTCACCAGCCGGAACGTACCCCGCCAGGCGTCATGTCCGGCCGGATCGTGCAGCAGCACCAGCCGCCCGTCGGCCAGCTCCTGCTCGCCGTCGACCACCACGGCCTCCAGCGCGTACGCGTGCGGGGCGAGCCGCTGCGGCGCGGGCGTCGGCTCCACCTCGACCTGCGGCCGCACCCGCGCGGTCCGCAGCGCGTCGACCGCGGCACGGAACGCGGGCGGCAGCGCACCCCCCGCCCGCCCCTGCGCGGTGTCCTCCGCGTCGTCCATTCCGTCAGCGCCGTCCGACAGTCGTCCCTGAGCCGCAGCCATGCGGGGAAGAGTAAGGGGAACCGGGCCCGCACGCAGGGAGGGACACCCCCGAGGGCGGCCGCACTTCTCCGCTTCGGGGCGTGCGAGACTTGCCGTCGTGAGTGCCAACGGAAGCCCCTCGGGCCAGCAGCCGACAGCGACGTACGACAGCGCCTTCCTCAAGGCGTGCAGGCGCGAAGCGGTACCGCACACCCCCGTGTGGTTCATGCGCCAGGCCGGCCGCTCCCTGCCCGAGTACCGCAAGGTGCGCGAGGGCGTTCCGATGCTCCAGTCCTGCATGATGCCCGAGCTGGTCACCGAGATCACCCTGCAGCCGGTGCGCCGGCACGACGTGGACGCGGCGATCTACTTCAGCGACATCGTCGTCCCGCTCAAGGCCATCGGCATCGACCTCGACATCAAGCCCGGCATCGGCCCGGTCGTCGAGCAGCCGATCCGCACCCGCGCCGACCTGGCCCGGCTGCGCGACCTGACCCCCGAGGACGTCTCCTACGTCACCGAGGCGATCGGCCTGCTCATCGGCGAGCTGGGCGCCACCCCGCTGATCGGCTTCGCCGGCGCGCCGTTCACCCTCGCGAGCTATCTGGTCGAGGGCGGCCCCTCCCGCACGTACGAGAACGCCAAGGCGATGATGTACGGCGACCCCCAGTTGTGGGCCGACCTGCTCGACCGCCTCGCCGACATCACCGCCGCCTTCCTGAAGGTGCAGATCGAGGCCGGCGCGAGCGCGGTCCAGCTCTTCGACTCCTGGGCGGGCGCCCTGGCCCCGGCCGACTACCGGACGTCGGTCATGCCCGCCTCGGCGAAGGTCTTCCAGGCCGTCGCCGGGTACGGCGTCCCGCGCATCCACTTCGGCGTCGGCACCGGTGAGCTGCTGGGCCTCATGGGCGAGGCCGGCGCGGACGTCGTCGGCGTCGACTGGCGCGTCCCGCTCGACGAGGCCGTGCGCCGGGTCGGCCCCGGCAAGGCGCTCCAGGGCAACCTCGACCCGACGGTCCTGTTCACCGACAAGGACACCGTCGAGGCCAAGGCCCGCGAGGTGCTGGACGCGGCCGCCGGTCTGGAGGGCCACGTCTTCAATCTCGGCCACGGCGTCATGCCGAACACCGACCCGGACGCGCTGACCCGGCTCGTGGAGTACGTCCACACCGCCACCGCGCGCTGACCCGCCGCCGACTCACCACGAGTAGTGGGGCCGTGCCCGCCTGCCGAACAGCAGGCCGGGCGGCTCCGGCGGGGGAGGCGTGCCCGGCTTGAGCGGCCAGGCCAGCAGCATGCCCGCCACGAAGCCGACCACATGGGCCGCGTACGCCACGGTTCCGGCTCCGGAGACGCCGTGCCCGGAGGAGTACACCGCCTGGAGTACGAACCAGAAACCCAGCACCAGCCAGGCGGGCAGCCTGAGCGGCAGGAAGACCAGGAACGGGACGAGGACCCAGACCCTCGCCTTCGGGTACAGCACCAGATAGGCGCCGAGGACCCCGGCGATCGCGCCGGACGCGCCGATCAGCGGATCGCGTGAGGAGTCGTTGAACAGCGCGAAGCCGTAGCCGGCCGCGTAGCCGCAGACGACGTAGAAGAGGAAGTACCGGACGGCACCCATCCGGTCCTCGACGTTGTTGCCGAAGATCAGCAGGAAGAGCATGTTCCCCAGCAGATGCAGCCAGCTGCCGTGCAGGAACATCGCGGTGAAGACCGACAGTGCGGGCGACTTGTCGTAAGCGGGCGGGCCCACGACACAGCCCGGACCGTGCGGGCCCACCCCCACCGCGCCCGTGGGCACCGCCCGGGGCATGTGATGGTGGATCAGCTCCTGGGGGACCGCCGCGTAGTGGTCCATGAACGCGTGCAGCCGGCACAGCTGCGCCAGGTTGTCGGCGCCGGCCACGGAACCGCCTGTCCCGGGCGTGGTGAGGAACACGAGGACGTTGACGGCGATGAGCGCGTACGTCACCCAGGGGGTGCGGCGCACCGGGTTCACGTCATGGACGGGGATGACCACACAGAAGTAGTGCCCGCGATGAGGCGCGCGAATCGGTGAACGCCGTCGGGCAGGTGTGCGTATGTGTGGTCAACCGACGTGAGGATCAGGCGATGACGAACGCTCCGCAGGTTTCGGCGATGCATGCCCTGCCCGACGGCGAGGCCGAGCTGTCCTTGGTGGTGCGGCTTCCCTGGGAGGATGTCGCGCGGCTCGGCCAGGAGGCGGGGCGGCTCGCCTCGCAGATGCAGCGGCCGGTGACGCTGGACGAAGCGGTGAGCTACCGGCTGCGGTCGACCCGGCCGTCCGCGTCGCACGCGAAGCCGGCAGGGGAGCAGCCGGCGGCTGTGACGTCCAGCGCGGCGGTCACTTCCCTGCCGCGGATCAGCGGGACGGCCTAGGCACGTCGCGGGGGGCTTCCCCCGCCCCTCTCAAGAGGCGCTCGTACGAACCTTCGCCGTCGCCTTGCGCGCGGCCACCAGTACCGGGTCCCACACCGGTGAGAAGGGCGGGGCGTAGCCGAGGTCCAGGGCCGTCATCTGTTCCACCGTCATCTGGGCGGTCAGGGCCACCGCCGCGATGTCGACGCGCTTGGCCGCACCCTCCCTTCCGACGATCTGGACGCCGAGCAGACGGCCCGTGCGGCGCTCGGCGAGCATCTTGACCGTCATGGGGGACGCGCCGGGGTAGTAGCCGGCGCGGCTGGTCGACTCGATGGTGACCGTCTCGAACCGGAGGCCCACCCGGTGGGCGTCCTTCTCGCGCAGGCCGGTACGGGCGATCTCCAGATCGCAGACCTTGCTGACGGCCGTGCCGACGACCCCGGGGAAGGTGGCGTAGCCGCCGCCCGCGTTGGTGCCGATGACCTGGCCGTGCTTGTTGGCGTGGGTGCCGAGGGGGACGTACTGCTCCTGGCCGGAGACCAGGTTGAGCACCTCCACGCAGTCCCCGCCCGCCCAGATGTTCTCGTGGCCGCGCACCCGCATCGCGAGGTCGGTGAGCAGGCCGCCGTGGGCGCCGACGGGAAGGCCGGCCTGCCGGGCGAGGGCGGTCTCGGGGCGCACGCCGATGCCGAGGACCACCAGGTCCGCGGGGTACTCGGCGTCCTCCGTGGCCACCGCACGGACCCGGCCGTCCTCCGCGGTCAGGAGCTTGGTGACCTCGGCGTCGTTCACCATGGTGATGCCGAGGCCCTCCATGGCCCGGTGCACCAGGCGGCCCATGTCCGGGTCGAGCGTCGACATGGGCTCCCTGCCGCGGTTGACGACCGTCACCCCGAAGCCGCGGTTGATCAGCGCCTCCGCCATCTCCACGCCGATGTAGCCGGCGCCCACGACCACCGCCCTGCGGCCACGCGTGCGTGCCAGGGTGTCGAGCAGGGCCTGGCCGTCGTCGAGGGTCTGCACACCGTGCACACCGGGGGCGTCCGCGCCGGGCAGGTCCGGGCGGACCGGACGGGCCCCGGTGGCGATGACGAGCTTGTCGTACGACGTCCAGGACTCGGCACCCGAATCGACGTCACGCGCGCGTACCCGCTGCCCGGCCACGTCGATCCCGATGACCTCGGTGCGCATCCGCAGGTCGATGCCGCGCTCCCGGTGCTCCTCGGGTGTACGGGCGATCAGCCGGTCGCGCTCGGGGACCTCGCCGCCCACCCAGTACGGGATGCCGCACGCCGAGAAGGAGGTGAAGTGGCCGCGTTCGAAGGCCACGATCTCCAGCTCCCCGGGCCCCCTCAGCCGGCGTGCCTGTGATGCCGCGGACATGCCCGCGGCATCACCGCCGATCACGACCAGCCGTTCCGTCCCGCCCCGCCCACCGCTCATGCTCATGGGAACACGCTACGGGGCGCGGGCATTTCAGTCGCGGTCCGACCCCTCGGACGACTCCGGTGCCGGGCGGGCCGACGGCAGCGGACCCAGCGCGGTCATCGCCGGCGCGGACTCCGGGCGGCGCGGCAGCCGGGGGCGTACGACCCGCCGCCACAGCAGCGCCAGCAGGCCGGCGAAGACGGCGAACGGCAGGGCGGCGCCGAGTGCGAGGGCGATCCAGCGCAGCATCGTGACGAAGACGTGCCAGCCGCCCGTCAGCGCGTCCACGATGCCCGGCGTGTCGTCACCGGCCGCCTTCTTCACGGGCGTCTCGGTCAGCGACAGGGTGATGGTGGCCAGGCTGGTGCGGTCCTTCAGCGAGGCCTGCCGGGCCAGCAGGGCCTCCAGGTCCGCCTGACGGCTGCTCAACTCGCCCTCCAGCGAGACGACATCGCTCAGCCTGGTCGCCTGGTCCATCAGCGCGCGGATCCGGTTCACGCTGGCCCGCTGGGACTTGATCCGGCTCTCCACGTCCACGACCTGGTCGGTGACGTCCACCGCCTTGGCCGTGCGGTCCACCAGCCTGCCCGTGCCCTGGAGGCCGGTGAGGACCTCGTCGTACTTCTCGGTGGGCACGCGCAGCACCACCTGGGTGTTCTCGTGGTCGTCGGCGTCCCGTGCCGTGCTCTCCCGGCCGACGTAGCCGCCCGCCTCCTCGGCGGCCGTCCGGGCCGCGGCCAGGGCCTTGGAGACGTCCTTGACCTCGACGGTGAGGGACGCGGTGCGGATGATCGCGTTCGGCTTGAGGTCGGGTGTCCTGGGCGCGGACCTCCCCTGGTCCGCCGCGGCACCGGACGCCTCGGCCTGCGGGGCCCCGGCGCCGGCGGCGGACTTCGAGTCACCGCCCGAGTCGTTCGCGCCGCTGCACCCGGCGAGCGCGAGGGACACGGCGAGCAGGACCCCGGCCAGGGCCCGGGCGGACGGTGCGGAACGTGCGGAACGTGCTGTGCGCATGGGCGGTACCCCCGATGGCTGAGACCGATGACGCTCCTACGACGGCGGAGTACGCCGGGACGTTGGCGACGGCCGATTCCGAAGCGGTCACGGTCCGGACTCGGCGCGGACACCGGGCCGCGCCCGCACCGCCCGGCCTGCGTGTCGGTGGGGTCTGAGAGAGTTGGGGCATGAGCGCAACGGGTACGAGCACGGGGCATGTCGTCGTCGTGGGAGCCGGTATCGCCGGGCTGGCCGCCGCCCACCGGCTGCTGGGGCGCGGTGCGCGCGTGACCGTGCTGGAGGCCTCCGAGCGGGTCGGCGGCAAGCTGCTGCCCGGTGAGATCGCGGGCGTGCGGGTCGACCTGGGCGCCGAGTCGATGCTCGCCCGCCGCCCGGAGGCCGTGGCCCTCGCGCGCGAGACGGGGCTCGCCGAGCGGCTCCAGCCGCCGGCCACCGCGACCGCCTCGATCTGGACCCGCGGCGCCCTGCGACCCATGCCCAAGGGACATGTGATGGGCGTGCCCGGCACCGCCGCGGCGCTCTCCGGCGTCCTGTCCGACGAGGGACTGGCCCGCATCGACCGCGACGCGGCCCTGCCCCGCACCGAGGTCGGCGACGACGTGGCCGTGGGGGAGTACGTGGCGGCCCGGCTCGGCCGCGAGGTCGTCGACCGCCTGGTCGAGCCCCTGCTCGGCGGGGTGTACGCGGGCGACGCGTACCGCATCTCGATGCGTTCGGCGGTCCCGCAGCTCTTCCAGGCGGCGCGGACCCACGACTCCCTCACGGCGGCCGTCCGCGACATCCAGTCCAAGGCCGCCGCCGGCCCGCAGACCGGCCCGGTCTTCCTCGGCATCGAGGGCGGCGTGGGCACGCTCCCGCTCGCGGTCGCCGAGTCGGTGCGGGCGCGCGGCGGCGAGATCCTGACCGGCGCCCCGGTCACGGAGCTGAGAAGGACGGCACCCCCGCAGGCGGACGGCGCGGACGGCGCGGGCGGTCCGGTCGGTGCCGGGGGCTCGCCGCTCGCGCAGCCTGCCGCGGCCCCGCCGCACTCGGTCTGGCGTGTGGTCGCCGGGGACCGCGTGCTGTACGCCGACGCGGTGATCGTCGCCGTCCCCGCGCCCGCGGCCGCCGGCCTCCTGCGTGCCGAGGCCCCCGCCGCCGCGACCGAACTGGCCGCCGTCGAGTACGCCTCCATGGCCCTGGTCACCCTCGCCTACCGGCGGGCCGACCTGCGGCTCCCGGAGGGCAGCGGCTTCCTGGTGCCGCCCGTCGACGGCCGCACCATCAAGGCGTCCACCTTCGCCTCCCAGAAGTGGGGCTGGATCGCCGAGGAGGACCCCGACGTGGTCGTGCTGCGCACCTCCGTGGGCCGCCACGGCGAGACGGCGATCCTCCGGCGGGACGACGCCGGCCTCGTCGAGGTCTCCCGGCACGACCTGGGCGAGGCCACCGGCCTGGACGCCGTGCCCCTGCGGACCCGGGTCACCCGCTGGACCGACGGCCTGCCGCAGTACCCGGTCGGCCACCACGCGCGCGTGGCCCGCATCCGGGAGCACGTCGCCAAGCTGCCGGGCCTCGCGGTGTGCGGCGCGCAGTACGACGGCGTCGGCATCCCGGCGTGCATCGCGAGCGCGTACGCGGCGGTGGACCAGCTGGCCGGCGATCCGACGGGGGTCGAGGAGCTGACCGCCAACCCGGTGCAGAGCCTGCACGGCGGAGCGGGAGAATAGGGACCATGAGTGACGACGCCTCCACCACCGAGTCCGGCAGGATCCCGAACAAGGGCAAGCTGGCCAAGGACCTCAACGAGGTCATCCGCTACACCCTCTGGTCGGTCTTCAAGCTGAAGGACGTGCTGCCCGAGGACCGCGCGGGATACGCCGACGAGGTCCAGGAGCTGTTCGACCAGCTCGCCGCCAAGGACGTGACGATCCGCGGCACCTACGACGTCTCCGGCCTGCGCGCCGACGCCGACCTCATGATCTGGTGGCACGCCGAGACCAGCGACCAGCTCCAGGAGGCGTACAACCTCTTCCGCCGCACCAGGCTGGGCCGCGCCCTGGAGCCGGTGTGGTCGAACATGGCGCTGCACCGCCCGGCCGAGTTCAACCGCTCGCACATCCCGGCGTTCCTCGCCGACGAGACGCCCCGCAACTACGTGAGCGTCTACCCGTTCGTGCGCTCCTACGACTGGTACCTGCTGCCCGACGAGGACCGCCGCCGCATGCTCGCCGACCACGGCAAGATGGCCCGCGGCTACCCGGACGTGCGCGCCAACACGGTCGCCTCGTTCTCCCTCGGCGACTACGAGTGGGTCCTGGCCTTCGAGGCCGACGAGCTGTACCGCATCGTCGACCTCATGCGCCACCTGCGCGCCTCCGAGGCCCGCCGGCACGTCCGCGAGGAGGTCCCCTTCTTCACCGGCCGCCGCAAGGACATCGCGGAGCTGGTGGCGGGCCTGGCCTGAAGCGCCCCATGAGGGGCGCGGGGCACCCCGGCGGAGCGCCTAGCGCCGGTCGGCCTTGCCCTTGAGGGCGTCCCGCTGAGGCACCGTGCCGGCCCGGCCGCCGACGGCGGCCGGCTCCTGGCGCGGCGCGCACGACGCGCGTCGCGCCGGGAGGCGGCCCTCCAGCAGATAGGCCTCGAAGTACGCGTTGACGCACCTGTTGGGGCCGCCGGCGATGCCGTGCGTGCCCGCGTCCCGCTCGGTCACCAGCACCGAGCCGGCCAGTCGCCGGTTCATCTCCACCGAGCCCGCGTACGGCGCGGCCGCGTCCCGCTCGGCCGCCAGGATCAGCACCGGCGGCAGTTCGCCCGGCCCGGTCCGCACGTCCAGCGGCCGCTGCCGCGGCGCCGGCCAGTAGGCGCACGGCAGGTTCATCCACGCGTTGTCCCAGGTCTCGAAGGGCGCCACCCGGGCCAGTCGCGTGTTGTCGCGGTCCCACACCTTCCAGTCCGTCGGCCAGGGCGCGTCGTTGCACTCGACGGCCGTGTACACCGCGCCGGCGTTCTCCGCCTCGGCGGCCTTCCCGGCGCTCGGCGCCGCCAGCCGCGTCAGCGGCTTCGGGTCGCCGTGCAGATAGGCCGACAGGGCCTCGGCCCGGCTCGGCCAGAAGTCGTCGTAGTACCCGGCCGTCAGGAACGCGCTCTGCAGCTGGCCCGGACCGACCTTCCCGCCCGCCGGCTTCCCGGCCAGCCGCTCGCGCGCGGTGTCGTAGCTGCGCTGCACCCTCTGCGGTGTGGCGCCGAGCCGGTAGACGTCGTCGTGACGGGCGATCCAGTCCCGGAAGTCCGCCCAGCGTTCCTCGAAGGCGGCCGACTGGTCGAGGTTGCTGCGGTACCAGATCTTCTCCGGGTCCGGGTTGACGGCGGAGTCCAGCACCATGCGCCGCACGTGCGAGGGGAACATCACCGCGTACAGCGCGCCGAAGTAGGTGCCGTACGACGCCCCCGTGAACGTCAGCCGCTCCTCACCCAGCGCGGCCCGCAGGACGTCCAGGTCGCGGGCGTTGTTGAGGGAGGTGTAGTGGCGCAGCCCGCTGCCCGAGCGCTGGGCGCAGCCACGCGCGTACGCCTTCGCCCGGGCGATGCGCTGCCGCTTGTACGCCTCCGACGGATGCGTCGGTGACGCGGTGGGCGCCTTGAAGAACCGCTTGGGGTCCTCGCAGGACAGCGGTGCCGAGCGGCCCACCCCGCGCGGGGCGTAGCCGACCAGGTCGTAGGCGGCGGCGATCCGCTCCCACCGCGGGACCGTGCCGATCAGCGGGAAGTACATGCTGGAGGCGCCGGGACCGCCCGGGTTGTAGATGAGGGCGCCCTGCCGGGGGATCTTGCGCTTGCTGTTGCGCGGATCCTTGTGGGTGGCCTGGATCCGGCTCACGGTCAGGTGGATCTGCTTGCCGTTCGGGTGGGCGTAGTCCAGCGGGACGGTCACCGTGCCGCACCGCAGACCGCTCGGCGTCTCCGGGACGTCGGCGGCGGAGCACGTACCGAAGTCGATGCCGGCCGTCCGGGCGCGGGCCACGGCCACCGCGGTGCCGCGCAGTTCGGCCGTGCCGGGCACACCGGGCGCCCCGGGCCCGGCGGGCGTGCCGCCGGCCGGCGCGGCGGCCAGCGTCGTCAGGAGCAAGGACCCGGCGGCCGAGTACAGGGCGGCAGCTCTCATCGCGTATCCCTTCGGTGCGCGGCGGCGATGGCACGGCTGCCACGGCCCGGCGACAACAAAAGGGATATTTCGTTCGATCATCGGTGAAGGCAAGCACCGGCGGGCCGGTGTCGGCGCCAATGCCCCCTATGCGCCCCCCGAAGGTGCTCTCATTCCCGCCATGGCTGGTCGCGGTGGGCGAAGGCCGCGCGCAGCTCCGGCTCACCGATCGCGCGGATGCCGCGTACGGCGACGGAGGTGAGGAACGACCGCTCCTCGCCGTCCGGGCCGGGGGTGAGCGAGTCCAGCAGTCGCTGGCCGGCGGGGGAGGCCCAGCGCGAGTACGGGTGCACCTCGAACCGGGCGAGGGCGAGGCAGCTCAGGGACAGGACGAGGGGCAGGGCGAACCACAGCCCGACCAGGAGTCGCGGGGTGCCGGTCTGGACCGGCAGCAGTATCGCGGTCGTGCCCAGCACCACCACGGCCGACGTGGCGGCGCGCACCTGGCGCACGGCGGCCCCCACGGTCGTACCGGCGCCCTCGGGCACCGCGAGGCCCGCGCGCACGAGTCCGTCGGCCAGCCGGCGCACCGCCTCCGCGCCGGCCGCCCGCGCTCGCGCGGGAGCGATCAGGGACTGGCCCTCCGGGCCGATCGCCCCTATGACGGACTGCTCGATCTCGTCATGCCCCCGCGGGTCCACCACCGTGGCCCAGCCGGTGTGTGCGAGCAGCAGCCGCCGCTGCCGGGCCAGGGAGACCAGGGTCACCTCGGCGACCCGGGTCGGGCCGCCGGACAGGAAGGCCGCCTCGTACAGCGTCAGGTGACGGTCCGCCGTCGCGGCATCGGTGTCGTGTGCGGCGTTCGTGGCGCCTGTGTCCACGGTCGCCGCGCGGGCGGCCGCCAGGCACAGCCGGGTACAGGCTGTGCCGGCGAAAGCCCAGGCCAGGAGCAGGAGTAGGACCCAGAACATGACGTGTTTCTATGCCAGTGGCGTAGGAGAAGGCCATGCCCTGTTCACGATCCGGACGGAGTGTTGCCGGTATGTGACGTTCCGTTTTCCGTGCAGGTCAGGTGCTGCTCGGCTGCGGAGGGGGAGCGGTGGTCGCCGGCGGCAGCGAGTAGGTCTCGCCCGGCGAGGGCGTCACCGGGACCACGGCGCTCGGGTCGACCGCCGGCGGGGACGGTACGGGCGTGGCCGAGGCGGCCAGTTCCCGGGACAGCGCGGCGAAGTCGACGTACCCCGTCGCCTCCAGGACCTTGATGTGGTCCAGGACGGTCGCGTTGGCGTCGTCGGCCAGGTCACGGACCAGGGAGTTCTGCGTACCGGCCCGGATCTCGGCGACCAGGGAGAACACCCGGCCGTGCGCCAGCCGCAGGATGCCGGCGAAACGGCGGTCGAAGTCCTGCCCCTGCGCCGACCCCAGGGTGGCCAGCCACTGCTTCTGCTGGTCGTTGGGCTCGTTGGGCAGGGGGACGCCGAGCTGGGTGGCCACGGTCCGTACGTGCGCGTCGAGGGAGGTGTGCCCGTCGACGAGGTGCTGTCCCGCCGCGCGGACGGCGGGCGTGGTGCCCTTCTGCAGCGCCAGCTGGCCGGCGGGCAGCTCCCACAGTCCCGCGAGCCGGACCTTGGTGACGAAGTCCCGGTCCTGCGCGGAGAGGGGGCCGTACGGGGTGGTGACGGTGTGCGCGCTCAGCACGTTCGCACCGGTCGCGTCCTGGCGGTCGGCGTAGGACCAGAGCGGGAAGAGCAGCGCCGCGGTCGTCGCCGCCAGGCCGGTGATGACGAGCCCGGTGCCGCTGAATATGCCTCGGCCCTTGATCGGGGGTCGCGGTCGCATGGTGCCTCCTGTACGGCACCGCACACCAGGGGTGCATGGGGGTGGGTGGGTGCGGCTTGGCATATTACTGCGGGGGCGGAGGCGGTCCGGAACAGCGCGGTCGAGTCGGGGGCCGTCGGTGGGGGTGGGGGTGCGGGTGGGGGTTTGGGATCGGGATGGGGTTCGGGTGCAGGCGCGGCTGCGTGGTGGCTGGTCGCGCGGTTCCCCGTGCCCCTGGGGGGGGGGTGCCGTCGGTGCTCGGCCTCTCACCCCCTCCGCAGCAGTGCCTTCCGTGCCGCTCGAGCCATCCGCGCCGCCGGCCTGTGCGACCTCGGTGCCGGACCCGCTCGGTCCAGCCACCACTCGCGCAGGGCCCTGCGCGCCTCCGCCTCCTCCGGCCGCCCCGCCCTCAGCAGGTGGCCGGCGAAGTCCAGCGCGTCCCGCCGGTATCCACCGGTCATCGGCCGCTCACGCGCGTACTCCAGGAACGCCGGCCGGTACCCCGCCCCCAGAATCACCGGCAGCTCGGGCGCCACCTTCGCCACCACGTCCGCCCGCTTCGCCGCGAGCGCCCGCGCCTGTACCCCCATCCGTACCCGGTCGAACCCCTCCGGCACCGGTGTCCCGGCCACCAGGGCCGACAGCACGGCGGCCTGGGCGACCCCGAGCCGCTCCCGAGCCGTCTGCCGGGTACGGACGCCGCTCACCGGCCGCGACAGGACCGCGACACCCCCGGCCCCGGCAGCCGCACCGCGGCTCCCTCCGCCGACGCCACCCGCAGTCGCCGTACCCACGGCCCGCGACCCGGTACGCGCCCGCCCGCGGCCCTCCCGCACCGCGTCCCGGATCGCGGTCAGCTCGCTCTCCAGCTCCGCGGGTTCGGGGAAGTTCTCGTCCCGCTCCAGCAGGACGCCGGGTGGGGTGACGCGGGAGGCGAGGTCGGTGAGGAGGGCGAGGACCGGGGGCGGGACGGGGTGCGCGTGACTGTCGTGCCAGACGCCGTCCCGCTCGAAGCCGCCCGCGACATGGACGTAGGCGATCGCCTCCAGGGGCAGCGCGGCCAGCGCCTCAGCCGGGTCCTCTCCGCGGTTGACGCGGTTGGTGTGCAGGTTGGCCACATCGATGAGCAGCCGTACCCCGGTCCGCTCGACCAGCTCGGACAGGAACTCCCCTTCGGTCAGCTCCTCACCCGGCCAGGAGAACAGCGCGGCGATGTTCTCCAGGGCCAACGGCACCGGCAGCGCGTCCTGGGCGATCCGGACGTTCTCGCACAGGACCTCCAGCGCGTCCCGGGTGCGCGGCACGGGCAGCAGGTGCCCGGCCTCCAGCGCCGGGGAGGCGGTGAGGGCGCCCCCCGCCCGGACGAACGCGATGTGCTCGGTGACCAGCGGAGCGCCGAGCGCCTCCACCCGCTCGGCGAGCGCCGCCAGCCGGCCCTCGTCGGGGCGGTCCGCACCGCCGAGGCCGAGCGAGACGCCGTGCGGGATCACCGTCACACCGCGCTCGCGCAGCCGGAGCAGCGACTCCGGCAGGTGGCCCGGGCAGACGTTCTCCGCCACCACCTCCACCCAGTCGATGCCCGGCATGCGCTCCACGGCGTCCGCGATCTCCGGCCGCCAGCCGATCCCCGTGCCCAGTCGCCGCATGGCGCTTCCCCCTCCTCGGCCTGGTGCTCGTGCGTCGAGTGACGGGGGTATGGCCCCGGCGGCCGGCCCCGAATCCCCCCGGCGTCGCGTTCAGAGCAACATTTGAGGTTCCGGCCCGCCCGGCCCCCCCGCCCCGGCCCGCCCGGCCCCGCCCGGCCCCCCCGCCCCGGCCCGGCCCGGCCCCGGCCCGGCCCGGCCCCGCCCGGACCGGGCCGTTCCGCGCGTCGGCGCGCGGTCTCTCAGCGCGGTCCGGGCCGCCATCGTTCCGGGGCACGGCCCAGCAGGCGCAGCGCCTCCTCCAGGGGGCCGGATCCGGCGGACACCCGCCGCGCGGGGGCGAAGGCGAACCCCGGGCCGCGGCGGGCGGGGTCGTCCGGCACCCGCCGGGCCACGGCGAGCGCGGCGCCGAGGACGTGCTCCGGCAGTTCCACCCCGACGCCGAGAGCGGCGGCGACGTCCCAGGCGTGCACCACGTAGTCGACGAAGTGGAAGCCGATCGCCCGGCCGCCGGGGAAACTGCCGCCCAGCTCGGGCAGTGCGAACCGCCGTTCCGGCGCGCCCGGTTCGGCGAAGGCGGCGAGTACGGCGGTGGCGGCCGACCGGTGCGCCCGGGCCGGGTCGGCCATGTCCTCCGGCTCCCGCCAGTGCGCCCCGTCCTGCCCCGCGCCGCGCGCCGCCGCCGCGAACCCGAGATGCTGGGCGGTCATATGGGCGACGAGCCGGCGCAGATCCCACCCCGCGCAGGGCGTGTCCCGCGCCCAGTCCGGCTCCTCGGCCAGCTCCACCACCCGTACGGCCTCGTGCACGGCGATCCGGTCCAGCTCGATGATGTCCGCTCCGGTCAGAGTCATGCGCCGAGAATAAAACTGAGCGAACGATCGTGCTGATTTTTTCCAGCGGCCGGTGCCGCTCCCCGGGGTGCGGTGCTACGTGGGACGAGGCGGCCGTGTACCGTCCGCCGCCGCGTCCCGCAGGCGCGCCGCGATGCCCACCCGCGCCCGGCGGTACGCCGTCTCCTCGCCGTGCAGCACGGACAGGGCGTTCGCCGTCTCCAGCAACGCCAGCAGTTCGAAGGCGAGTTGAGGGGCATCCGTGTCGGCGCGCAGCTCCCCGGCCGTACGGGCCTCGTCGATCGTGCGCTCGACATGTGCCGACCAGTCGCGCTGCGCCTGGACCACGGCGTCGTGCACGGGTCCCGTCCGCGCGTCGAACTCCGCCATCGCCCCGTAGAAGAAGCAGCCGCCCGGGAAGACCCGGCCCCGCGAGTACTCCAGCCACAGCTCGCACAGCCGCCACACCCGGCCGATCCCGGCCGGACTCTCGGCGGCGGGACGTGTCACCCGCTCGGTGAAGATGCGCGCCGCCTCCCGCACGGTGGCCAGCTGCAGCTCCTGCTTGGAGCCGAACAGCGCGAACACCCCGCTCTTGCTCAGCTCCAGCTCGGCGGCGAGCCGCCCCACGGTGAGCGCCTCCAGGCCCTCCACCGAGGCGATGTCCACCGTGCGGCGCAGCACCAGCCGGCGCGTGCGGTTGCCCCGCTCGACCCGGCCGTCGACCCGCGTCATGCCCGTCCTCCTAGCGCAGCGCCGGGTGATCGGCGACGACCGTGCAGGAGCCCGGCGCGATCTCCGTGAAGCCGGCGTCCCGTACCAGCGGCAGCCCGCTGCCGGTCAGCCGGCTCCAGTCGGTGGGGCCGGCGGTGCGGACGGAGAGCGGGTAGTCCGCGTCGCGCCAGGCGGTCCGCTCGGCGTCGGACAGTGCCCACCAGGCCAGCTGGGCGCCGTGCCCGGCCTGCGCCATCGCCTTGCCGGCCGACATCTCCAGCTCCGGGTTCAGCCACAGCACGGGCTGGGCGGTGTCGGCCGCGACGGGCGGCTCCGGGTCGTCCAGCTCGGTGCCCGACACCTGGAGCTTCGCCAGGTCCTTGGGCCAGCCGTCCAGCGGGACCGGAGGGAAGACCCGGACCTCCGCGGACTTGCCGGTGACCGTGATGCCGGGCAGCGTCTCGGCGCGCCGCCACTCGGCACCCCGGGCCCGGCGGACGACCTTCCTGATCCGCGCGTCCTCCCAGTTCCGCACGGACTCGGCCCACGCGCCGTCGCCGTGTGCCCGTTCGTCGCCGAGCAGGCGGAGCACGGCCCGGGCGGCCGTCTCCAGTGCGTCGGTACGGGCGGGCGGCGCGCTCCGCTCGATCCGTACGACGAGGGGCAGCACGAACTGCGGGGCCTCGTCGCGGGGAGTGCGCTCGACGTGGAAGGGACTGTCACCGGGGGCTGGAACATGGCTCACGACAGCCCACCCTACGAAGCCGCGGACGCGCCGATCAACGCGCGTGCCCCGCGGAGGGTATTTCCGGCGGCAGCGAGCAACCGGCCGGGCCCGCCGAACCTCTTGAACGACTGAAGACAGATCGACCCAAGACCCAAGACCCAAGAGACGATCCTGCCTGTCCTGTCGGCGGGCTTCGGCGTCCAGAATGGCCCCCATGCACCGTGACCTGCGCCTGACCGCCGTGGGCCGTCGCTACGGTCTCCGTGGCCCCTGGGTGTTACGAGGGATCGACCTCACCCTCGCCCCCGGCACCCTCATCCGTGTGGAGGGAGCGAACGGCACCGGGAAGTCCACCCTGCTCCGGCTCCTGGCCCGCCTCGACGCCCCGACCGAGGGCCGCATCGCCGGCCGGCCCCGCACGGCGTACGTGCCCGAGCGGTTCCCCTCCGCCCTGCCCTTCACGGCCGCCGGCTACCTGACCCACCTCGGCACCGTCCACGGCCTGTCCCGCACCGCCGCCGCCCGGGCCGCGGACACCTGGCTCGAGCGGTTCGGCGCGGGTGCGTACGGCGGCACGCCGATGGCGCGGCTGTCCAAGGGCAGCAGCCAGAAGGTCGCGGTCGCCCAGGCGCTGCTCGGCGACCCTGAGCTTCTGGTCCTGGACGAGGCCTGGACCGGCCTCGACGAGGCCGCGCGGGCCGAGCTGGAGCGGGCGGTGGCGGAGCGGACCACCGCCGGGGGCGCCGTGGTGTTCGTGGACCACGACCCGCGCCGCCTCGCCGGGGCGCCGGACGCGACGTACACCGTGCTCGACGGCGGGCTGCGGCGCCGTACCGGCGGCGGGAGCGCACCGGCCGGCCCGGCCGCCCTCGTCACCGCGCTGGGGCCGCCCGGCGGGCAGCTGCCGCCCGACGCGGCGCGGAGCGCCGCCTCCGTGGAGGAGACCAGCCCCGGCCGCTACCGGATCGCCGTCCCCGCCTCGCACTCCGATGTCCTCCTGCGCGCCCTGCTCACCGCACGCCCGCCCTGGCACGTGGTGAGCGTGGCCCCGCCCTCCGACCCCGGGAACCGTCCATGACCGCGCTCCTGCGCTATCAGGCCGCCCTGCTGCTGCGCTCCCAGCGCTGGCTGCCACCGGTGATCCTGTATGCCGTCTTCCTGGGGATCGGCGTGCAGAGCGGTCAGCCGGTCCTCGACTCGCTCGGCTACACGGCCGCCGGCCTGCTGCCGGTGGCCGCCTGGCTGGTGCGGATCTGTGTCACGGCCGAACCGCCCGCGGCCCGGGCCTGCGTCGCCGCCGCGCGCGGCCCCGCACGGGCGCACCTCGCGTGCCTGCTGACGGCGCTGCTCGCCGCGGTGCTGCTCGGCGTGGCCGCGACCCTGGTGGTGACGCTGATCAGCGATCCGGCGAGCAACGGCCACCGGATCCACGTACCCCCGCTCCGGGCCGCCGCGGCCGGGCTGCCGGCCGCCCTCGCCTGCGCGCTGCTCGGCGCGGCCGTCGGCGCGCTCACCAACCGCCCGCTGCTGCGCTCGACCGGCCGCGCGGTCCCCGCGATGCTGCTGGGCGTACTCCTGTCGGTGGTGCTGGCGGGCTCCCCGGCGCAGGCCGCGATCAGCGGCCTGGTCACGGGTTCGCAGACCGGACGGGCCCCGATGCCGCTGCTGCCGCTGGCCGCGGCCGCCCTGTTCACGGCGGGGGCCTTCGCCCTGGCCGGCCGGCTCAGCGCCCGCCGGTCACCCTGAGCAGGCGGTGCGCTGCGCTTCCTGCCACTCGCAGACCGGGCAGAGCGTGATGCCCTTGTGGGACGCCGGGTACTCCGTCGGCTTCCGGCACAGCACGCACTCCGCGTACGGCGGGCCGTCGGCCCTCGGCGGCTTGGTGGCGTCGATGATGGTGCAGTAATCCTCGTCGCTCATGCCCCCAGCGTAGGTGTTCAGCGGTGGCCACCGGTCTGGCCGATCAGCTCGGAGACCTTCACGAAGCGGTACCCGCGCTCGCGCAGCTCCGGTACGACCGTGCGGACGACCCGTTCGGTCGTCGGGGCGGCGCTGCGGGTGCAGTGCATGACGACCACCGAGCCCGGTTTCACGCCGTCCAGCACCTGCCGGACCACGGCGTCGGCGTCCGTGGCGAACGCGTCCCCGCTGACCACGTCCCACTGCACGGCGGTCACGCCGAGCCCGCTGAGCGCGCGCAGGGCCTGCCGGTCGTAACAGCCGCCGGGGAAGCGGAAGTACGGCAGCGGCTTCGCGACGCCCGCGTCGCGGAGGGAGGCGTACGCCCGTTCGACGTCCGCCCGCATCCCGTCCGCCGCGACGGTCGGCAGGCCGTAGCACTCGTCGGTGAACGCGTAGTGACTGTAGGAGTGGTTGGCGACCTCGAACTGCGGGTCGTGGCCGAGGCTGCGGGCCTCGGCCGGGTACTGGTCGGCCCAGCGGCCGGTCATGAAGATGGTCGCCGGGACCTTCAGTGCGCGCAGGGCGCGGATGAGGTCCGGGTTGTCGAAGTGCTCGCCGGAGGCCGCGCGGGGTCCCTGATCGGCCGTCATGTCGGCGTCGAAGGTCAGCGCGACGGTCTTGCCGAGGCTGCGCGGGCCGTGCTCGAAGACCGGGGTCAGACCTGCCGGACCCGGAGCGAGGACGGGCGGGCGCGGGGCGGACGGGGAGGTGGAGACGCGGGACGTGGCCGGGCGGGAGGTGTCCGTGGGGCCCGCGGTCCCGCAGGCGGCGAGAGCCGCGCCCAGAGCGCAGACGGCGATGATACGGCGTGCAAGTGGGATCACTGTACGAATGTACGGCTATATGCCTATTCGTATGGTGATATGGCACGTGGCGCGGCGGTGCGGTCACCCGCGCGGCGGGCGGTCTCTCCCCGGCCCGTCGAGGTCGCGCGGCTCCAGCGGTTTGACCGCCGGGCCCTGGATCACCTTGCCGTCGACGTCGAAGCGCGAGCCGTGACAGGGGCACTCCCAGGCGCGTTCGGTCCGGTTGAACGCGACCAGGCAGCCGAGGTGGGTGCAGCGGGCCGACACGGCGTGCAGGGCGCCCGCGTCGTCGCGGTGCACGGCGACCCGCTCGCCGCCGGCCCGGACCAGCCCGCCGTCGCCCGGTGCCAGTTCGTCCACCGAGACGGCCGGCTTCAGCCGGTCCCCGACGAAGTGCCGGGCCACCTCCGCCTGCGTCTTCAGCAGCGACGGCGCCTCGCGCACCACCGACTTCAGCCGGCGCGGATCGTACAGCTCGCGCCACGGGCGGTCGCGGCCCGTGATCAGGGCGGTCAGCAGCAGACCGGCCATGATGCCGCCGCTCAGGCCCCAGCCGCCGAAGCCCGTGGCCACATAGGTGTGCCGGGCGCCCGGATGGAAGTGACCGACCAGCGGGACGGTGTCGGTGGACTCGTTGTCCTGCGTGGCCCAGGCGTGGTCCAGGGCAACCCCGGGGAAGTGCGCTTCCGCCCAGGCGGCGAGCCGGTCGAAACCGGCCCGGGGATCGCCCGTCCCGGGCGTGAAGTGCTCCCCGGTCACGACCAGCAGCCGCTGCCCGTCCGCGCCGTACGGCGCGGTGCGCACCGAGCGGGTGTTCTCCTCCGGCGTGATGTACATGCCCTCCGGGTCCGGGCCGTCGCCGAGCGGTCCCGCGACGACCAGTTCCCGGCGCGGGGACAGCCGGGCGAACAGCAGGGCCCGGTCGAAGACCGGATAGTGGGTGGCGATCACGACGTCCCGGGCGGTCACCGTGGCGCCCGCCTCCGTCGTCAGCCGGCACGGCTCGCCCTCCGTCAGGCCGACGACCCGCGTCCCCTCGTACACCTGGCCGCCGAGCGCGATCAGATCGGCGGTGAGCGCCCGCAGATACCTGACGGGATGGAACTGCGCCTGGCCGGTCACCCGGACCGCGCCCGCCACCGGGAACGGCAGCCCGGTCTCCGTCGTGAACGTGGCCGGCAGCCCCGCCTCCCGCGCGGCCTCGGCCTCCGCCCGCACCTCCTGCGCGCGCTCCCGGTCCCGCACGTAGGTGTACGCGTCCCGTGTCTCCCACTCGCAGTCGATGCCCAGCTCGGTCACCAGTGCCGCCGCGTGTTCGACGGCCTCCGACTGCGACCGCGCGTACAGCCGGGCCCCCTCGCGCCCGCGGGTGTGCCGGAGCCGGTCGTAGACGAGGGTGTGCAGGGCGGTCAGCTTGGCGGTGGTGCACCCGGTGACCCCGGCCGCCACCCGTCCGGCCTCCAGCACCGCCACCCGCAGCCCGGCCCGGGCCAGCTCGTGGGCGGTGCTGAGGCCGGCCATCCCCGCGCCGACGACCGCCACGTCGACGCCGAGGTCCCCCGCGAGGGCGGGGTGGGACGGCCCGGGGGCCGTCCGCAGCCAGTAGGAGCCGGTGACCTTCCGCTGCTCGCGCATGCCCGCCGGGTACCCCGCCCGGCATGGCTCACGTCTGCTTCAGCAGCCGCTCCCGGCATTCGGCCACGTCGAAGTCGCCCTTCGGGTACCGAGGGCCGAGGGCCGTCAGCTGCTCCAGCAGCAGCCGGCTGATCGCCCAGTTCCGGTACCACTTGCGGTCCGCCGGGATCAGGTACCAGGGCGCGTGCGGGGCGGCGCAGTGCTCCAGCGCCAGCTCGTACGCCTCCTGGTAGGCGGGCCACAGGGCGCGCTCGTCGATGTCGCCGGGCTCGAACTTCCAGTGCTTGTCGGGGCGGTCCAGGCGGCGCAGCAGACGGCGCTTCTGCTCCTCGTAGGAGATGTGCAGGAAGCACTTGACGAGGGTCACCCCGTCCTCGGCCAGCTCCCGCTCGAAGTCGTTGATCAGGCCGTAGCGGCTGCCGATCTCGGCGGGCCGGGCCAGGTGCCGGACACGGGCGATGAGGACGTCCTCGTAGTGCGAGCGGTCGAAGATGCCGATCTCGCCGGGCTCGGGCAGCGCGCGCCGCACCCGCCACAGGAAGTCGTGCGCGCGCTCCTCCTCGGTGGGTGCCTTGAAGGCCTTGATACGGCAGCCGGACGGGTTGAACTGGCCGATGACGTGCTTGACCGTGCCGCCTTTGCCACTGGTGTCCATGCCCTGCAGCACCAGCAGCACCCGGCGCCGGTCGCCCGCGGTGCCCGCCGCCCACAGCCGCTCCTGGAGCCCGGCCAGGTGCCCGCCCATCCGGGCGGTGTCCGCGAGAGCGGCCGCCTTGCCGCCCGGGGCACCGGGCGTGGCCCGGGCGTCGTACGAGGCCAGAGCGACCCGCTCGCCGAGCGGGAGGCGCAGCACCTCGCGGAGTTCCCTGTCGCTCTTCTTCGCCACGGGCGCCCCTTCTCGTCCGGCCGTCCCTCGATGATGCACCGCGGGCCCGTGCCGGCGCGCGAGGGGGGGGGGGGGGGGGGGAGGGGGGGGGAGGGGGGGGGGGGGGGGGGGGGGGGGGGGGGGGGGGGGGGGGGGGGACG